>JANXEG010000007.1 GCA_025058425.1 Nitrososphaerales archaeon | reverse complement strand
CGAGATGAATCGGTAATAGGATGACCCCTTTAATATTAAAATATTAACTCTAATGCTTCAAATTTGTGAAAAAGCTTAAGTCATGGGATCAAAAGTGATCTTTAAAATGGAGCTTTATATTTAGTGTCAGATTTTTAAAAGAAAAAATTATTTTTCCTTGCGATTCTGACACTAACTCAAACAACTCGAACCAGCTTGAACTAACTTGAACTAACTCGAACTAGCTCAAAAGTCTCTAAAGATTTACATCGATACGCTCTACATAACCATCTTTACTTACTTTATACACTCTATCGATTTTACATGTAAAGATCCCAACCTCTATAACACCTGGCAAAGCCTTGATCTTCAATTCTAACTCTTTTGGTTGAGAGATTTCACCAAAATTCGTATCCAATATAAGGTTACCATTATCGGTGATGAATGGATAACCTTTCTCTCTTAATCTTAATTTTGGTATACCACCCATCGATTTTAAAGACCTCTCGATCACAGTCCGGGCGAAGGGATGGACTTCAATTGGTACCGGCTTATTCAATGATTCTGTGAATTTACTCTCATCCACAAGGATGAACCTCCTCTTCGCAGAGTTTAACAGTATCTTTTCTTTGAATAAAGCACCCCCACCACCCTTTATCATTCTGAATTGCCGATCGATCTGGTCGGCACCATCTACTACAAGGTCGATGAATGGGATTAGATGGTGTGAGCAAATATTCAGACCGAATCTTTCAGCGATGAGTTGAATCTGTATGGATGATGGGATCACCGAAATACCGATTCGATGATGCTTTACATAATCGCCCAAAGCCCTTACGAAGGCTGCTACAGCACTACCACTTCCCAAACCTACAATATTTACGTTAGCACCTTCTAAATCTCTTACAACGACTTCAGCCATCCTCTTAAGAAAGTTACGAAGCCTCAAGTATCATTCCTCGATATCGATCTGTTCGAGCTTCGCCAGCGCCTCCAAAACCTCATCCCTTAACTTCTTTACCCTTGTATCGACCTCCGGCTGTTCACGCGCTACAGGTTTCTCAACCTTCTTCTCAGAGGGAGTTGTAGAAATGGGGACGGGGATGGGAGTGGGGTGTGTAGCCTCTATCGAGGTTGTGGGCTTTGCAACTCCACGCATCTCTTCGAGCCTCGATCGGGCACGTTGAAGCCTCTCTTCTATCTGCTCGATCTTCTGTTTTAACAGATTGAAGAGCTCATTGCGTAACTTCTCCAACTCACCAACCTCGATGAGGGCTTCTAAATTGCTGAGTTTCTCATTTACAGATTTTAGTTGTTCTCGATACTTCTCTGAAAGTTTTTCTCGCTCCTCCTTTGTAATCATACCCTCACTTTCAGCCTCATAGACCCTCGTAAGTGCATTGCTCAGTAGCTCCTTCTCTAACAGCAGGGTCTTCAATTCTCTCTTCGCCCTATCTAACGCTACACTCTCCACCAACCTTGCTCCAGTAGGTGCCGATGGTGATAATGGTGATGATGTGATGCTCACCTTTTTATCGCCCTTGCCTCGATACTTCGTATAGATGTAGATAGCTGAAGATCCACATACCAGGCCGACGATGAAGCCTATTACTAAGCTAAGAACGTCCATTAATTGTGATTAAGATAGCCTAATATATAATAGCTATCATATCAGGTTAATTCATCTTCATATTTTATTAAATTTTCACTCATCATTTGTGTGATAGCCACGAATATCTGCGAATCTTTGGCGAGCTCCCAAAACCACAGTGTGCACACCTCTTCTTTCTTACATGAAACGAATGCCTACCACACCTTCTACACCTAATATGGGTCTTCCCTTTCCCCATCTTACCGAACGATGTAGTCCCTTTCACCATGACTCTTCAACCTACTCTATCACTTCACTTGGGCGGTGGCGAGATCATGATCACGTTATCGCCTCTAACGATGATCGTGCCCAAAGCGTTCGTCTTACCCTCCTCTAAGATCTCTTCAGATTCGTTCAGAAGTAGATTCATATGCTGATCGAAGCCCTGTAGAGTCCCTCTAATCACTTTACCACCCTTCAGCTTGATGAGTACCAACTTACCTAAGCTTTCACTCAACACCTTCACAGCCATATCTACAGACATAAACGCCATCTCCATAGCGATTATCTTTACAACCAATTATTTAAACCATTTAGATTCATAAAGGTTATGCAAGGGCATAATAGAAGTTATATCTATCGATGCTGTATCGGTCTGTGATGAAGGTCTTCTCACTATCGAAGAGAGATATTCAGAGATTGATCGATGTATTGGTTAAAGATTGGCCCAAGGGTTCTTACCCTCATAGACTCAAGGGAGTAAGGGTTGTTGAGATCGATGAGAAAAGAAGGTTATTGGTTTCTACGGACTTTGTCGCGGTGAAGTGTATGGATAGAATCATCCCTTTCCTCGGTTCTGAAAAAGTTCTTGAATCATTCCCGAGGGTCGTTGTGGATCAGGGCGCGATACCATTCGTGTGCAATGGTGCCGATGTGATGAGGCCGGGGATCATCGAATTCGTAGGAGATTTTAAAAAGGATGATATAATCGTTGTACGTGAAGTGAAGTATCAGAAGAATATCGCGATCGGTCTAGCGTTATATAGCCTTGGTGATGCAAAAGCTATGAGTAAAGGCGCTATTGTGAAGAATCTACATTACGTTGGAGATAAGGTATGGGAGGCTTACAAGAAATTGAGAAGTGATGGCTTTGAAATAAAATAGCATTTTATACCATTAAGAAATCTTGAATTAAGAATTACAACATCTCATACATATCATACATCTCATAATCGTTATCAATCAATCATCAAAGTCTTTCAGTTAACTGAGTATTTCTGCTTCAGTTAATCAGATTTGACTGAGGTAAATTAATAAGTCACAACATACTTATTAAAGGATAGGTTTGAGCGTAGATTTAACAGAACAGAGTAGTAAAGATAAGAGTGAAGGGGTTTCACAGATCTACCTTAAAGCATTTCCTCTAAGAAATATAAATGAATTACAGAAGATCAAGGATGATGTCTCTAAAAGGGTGATCGTGATCCTAAGGGTTACACCGTTAGCCCAAAAGGACGTGGATGAGTTAAAACGTGCGGTCGAGGAACTTTACGACTTCACAGTCTCGATCGGTGGAGATATCGCCAGACTCGGAGAAGAAAGAATTATAATCACACCACCGGGAGTAAAAATCTGGAGGGGCTTAATATAGATTATAGAAGATCGAGATCGGAGGAGAAAACCTAACGTATCTTTATAGCTTCTTGAACTTCAGGTTGAAGAGTCGGTATTTTAAAGATCTTCGATAATGCATAAGCCATATTCTCAATCTTCTTCTTCTCACCATGAGATACGATGATACGGCGTAACTTTGGCCGAAGTTTGGCGACGAATCTTACGATCTGATTATAATCACTGTGGCCGCTAAAGCCTTCAACCTTCTCCACCTTGCATTTGATATTCACGACCTTGATCTTGCCATTCTCATCGATCAGATTCACCTCTTTAGCACCATCGAGTATCCTCCTACCCAAAGTCCCATTGATCTGATAAGATACGAAGAGTATCTTATTTTTGTCTGAAGTCGCGAGCTCCTTGAAATACTCCAAGACTGGACCTCCCTCCAACATTCCCGATGTGGCCATGATCAATGCCGGACCCTCTTGCAACGCTTCTTCACGGTTGCTCGGATGCTCGATTATTGTGAAATACTCCGAAACGAATGGATTGGTATCCTCTTCCAATATCTTACTTCTCAAATCCTTCGCTAAGTATTCAGGGAAAGCGACGTGAATTGCGGTAGCTTCAGAGATCATGCCCTCGATAAATATCGGCACCTCGATCAACTTGCCCATTCTCATATATCTATCCAAGACGAGCATGATCTCTTGGGCCCTTCCTACGGCCGGAACTGGTATCAGCACTTTACCCCCTTCTTTTAGAGTCTCATTGATCTTATTCACAAAGTCATTCTCCGCATCCTCTCGACTGGGCATGATATCCTCCTTCGCTCCATAGGTGGATTCTGTAATCAAGGTCTCTGCGCGAGGATAATTCCAGACGGCACTTTCAAATAGTAGAGTCCTCTCGAACTTGTAATCGCCAGTGTATATTATATTATGAGCACCCTCACCGATGTGTAGATGGATGATCGAAGAGCCGAGTATATGCCCCGCATTATTCAAGACCAACTTTATATCTGGTGATACATCGGTTACCAATCCATAAGGTAAAGTGATGCAGTGTTTGATCACCTCTCGAATATCCCTCATATCGTACGGTGCATACTCGCCCTGCATAGATGCAACCTTCACAAAGTCGGTGAGGAGGAGGACCATGAGTGGCAAAGTAGGTTCAGAGCAGTAGACCGGTCCATCGTAACCATACTTGTATAGTACGGGTAGGAAGCCCGAATGGTCCAGATGGGCATGGCTTATGATGACGGCATCCAATTCTTCAAGCTCTATATCTGCCCAGTCGAGCCGTGGATAGCTCTCCAAGGGGTTGCGGGATCCGGGATGAATACCACAATCTATTAAGACTTTGCTCTCCGATGTTTCCAATAGCATCGATGATCTACCGACATGGCCGAATCCTCCTAGGGTCAGAAGGGTGATCTCAGAATCCGATAAAAGCCTCGGTCTGAATATTCGCTCCCCGATCGCTCTGTAGATCCTCTCTCTATCCTCCGGGCTCGACTTGAACGTGTAGTAAATGTTATTCATACTACTGGATGTTATATGAGGGGCCTTTCTTACCTTTATCTTCCACCCGATTTCGTTGGTCAACTCTACAGAGTTGAGGTTATTATTGAGGAGTAGGTTGGGGCGCTTTACCTCTATGATCACCTCACCCAACGCATCATCGAAGAAGATGTTGGTAATACCAGCCTCCTTCGGAATTATATTGGTCAAGATCTTCTTCGCTTCTTCTTCAGGCTTCCTTACCGTCTTCTCTATCCTCAAAACGACCCTCTTCTTCACCGTATTCACTATATCGGATATGATGTAGTTATTCTCCATCAGGAATCGGGGATTCTTTGTATAAAGTGCTATGCGTGGCCCCTCATACTCAACCCTCGTTATACCCGCTTCTGAGGGTATATCTTTGAGTATTAAATTCATCAAACTCGTCGATGAATTGGAATTCTTCCCTTGCAAAGGGTCAGCTTCTCCCAATTATCTGGGTGATGATTCGATTCTTTTCATCTGGAGATAGCTCTCTAAAACCATCCTTCGATATCACTGCGACATCGATATCATCACCAGTACCTGCATTCCTCCTCATCGCAGCAATGATGGCCTTCACCGCTAATAGGATACCATCGGAGGTAGAGATACCCTCTCTGTATTCACTTTCGAGGATACCGTAAGCCACGGGTGAGCCGCTCCCAGTAGATACGAACTTCTCCTCGGTGAGTGAACCGAATAGATCGATATTAAATACACTCCCACCCGATGCATCGACACCCCCGACCAGAACATCAGCGATATATGGGAATAGGCGAGAGGAGAAGAATACATTTGCGGTCAAGCGCGCTGCAGACCTTATGGGTATCGGTGCCTTTCTTTCGAGTTTATAAAGACTAGTATAGTACCTTAATGTATCGACGATATTCTGGGCATCGGCCAAACTGCCAGCGATGGTCATGCCCAAGTGGTCATCGATCTTGTAGATCTTCTTTCCTTTCTTGTGGGCAATAAATAAGTAACCTAGAGTTACACGTGTATCTGTAGCGAATACTACCCCGTCACTACATACCAATCCTACGGTAGTCGTACCACGATGCTTAGCAAAATTCAACACGGACAATTTAAATCGCATCCTCTATTGATATGATGTAGGGCCTAAGCCCAACATATAAGTGCAATACGCTCTTAAATAAATCTTCCCATCTTTATCTTGATCTAATAATCTACGCAAAAATTAATTCATTTCTATCTTTATTCTTCACATATTTCGTATCAAAAAGCTTTCGATATTCACCCTCTTTACCCTTAAATCTTTAATTCAATATGATTAGTTCGGCATGTTTAGTTTAAAATCCATTAGACAACTTCATTTAAAGGTTGGTACTTTTGATCAATTCTTCCTCGATGTAACGTAACATATTAATAATTTAGCATTGCTAAGATCTGTCGTGCATGAATAATGAGGATGACAATCACCGAAAAGATTCTTGCCCGTGCATCGGGAAGGCAAAGGGTAACACCCGGAGAAGTAGTCTTCGTGAATGTTGATAAAGTGATGATTCATGATGTAAGTGGGCCCGGTGTAAAGTTCGTTCTAGATGAATTAGAAAGGAAGTCAGGTCCGATCAGTAAGTTTTGGGATCCTAGCAGAGTGTTGATCGTTGAAGACCATTTTGTACCATGCCCAGATATACAGAGCGCTAAGAATATTCGCATATTAGAGGAGATTGCGAGGAAGTTTAATGTAACTAACTACTTTAAGCACGGTATCGGTTATTATGGCATATGCCACGCACTCATTCCAGAGGGGGGTTACGTCTTACCGGGAGAGGTCTACGTTGGTGGAGATTCTCATACGAATACCGCCGGTGCGTTAGGTGCATTCGCTACCGGCCTTGGCCATACCGATATAGCCTACGTATTAATCTATGGAAAGATTTGGTTAAAGGTCCCTGAAACGATGTTATTCAGAATCGAAGGGGATCTGCGTGAAGGTGTCATGGCAAAGGATGTTATCCTATCTATCATCAGAGATATAGGCGTGGATGGTGCGAATTATAAGGCGATGGAATTCACCGGCTCGACGATAAAGCGTATGATTATGGATGAGCGTTTCACACTCACCAACATGTCTACCGAGTGTGGTGCGAAGAATGGCATCATCGAACCGGATCAAATAACATTGGATTATATCACCAATCGAACTACTCAGCGATTCACACCAGTCTATAGTGACGATGATGCTGAGTATGCAGATGTAATAGATTATGAAGCTGAAAAGTTTGAACCTGTAGTGGCGAAGCCATTTTCACCTGCGAACGTTTCTACAGCGAGAGAGTTAAGTAATGTAGAGATCGATAGAGCATTCATCGGTTCATGTACTGGTGGGAAGTTGCACGATCTGCGAGAGGCTGCAAAGGTATTGAAGGGTAGAAAAGTGAGAGTAAGGACGATAATCATACCCGCTACTCAAAGTATATACATGCAGGCTTTAGATGAAGGGTTGATCAGAATCTTTCTGGAGGCGGGCGCTATCGTGGGTGCACCTACCTGTGGACCATGTATTGGAGGGCACATGGGCGTGTTGGGAGAGGGTGAAAGATGCATAAGTGCAACGAATAGGAACTTCAGAGGTAGAATGGGCCATAGAGATTCTGAGACATATCTGGCATCTCCGAGGACCGTCGCTGCCTCCGCCGTTAAAGGATATATATGTGATCCTAGAGATCTCGCTTAAATCTTACAACCATCTTCATAATAGAAGATGATATAAATAAGAATAAGTAAGATAGAGATGAATGGTACTTAATGGTACTCAAATTATACAATACACTCACCCGCACCAAGGAGGAGTTTAAACCACTCAACCCACCATTGGTTAGAATGTATGCTTGTGGACCTACGGTGTATCAAAGGCCACACATAGGAAATCTTCGATCATTCATCGCATGGGATATATTGAGAAGGTACTTGAAGTACAAGGGTTACCAGGTGTATCTATGCCAAAATATAACGGATGTGGATGATAAAACTATCAAGGGTGCACGTGAAGAGGGAGTAAGTTTAAGAGAGTTTACAGATCGCTACATTAAGGCCTTCTTTGAGGATCTTGACCGATTGAGGATAGAGCGTGCTGAAGTGTATCCGAGGGCTACGGAGCATATCGATGATATGGTCCGATTGGTGAAGAAGTTGATCGATAAGGGTTACGCGTACAAGGGTGATGACGGTTCGATCTACTACGATGTATCGAAGTTCAAGGATTATGGTAAGCTTTCGGGGATAAGGATGGATGAATCGAAGGCCAGAAGTAGAATAAAGGCGGATGAATATTCAAAGGAAGAAGTAAGGGACTTTGCCCTATGGAAGGGTTGGGACGAAGCCGATGGTGATGTCTATTGGGATACTGAATTGGGTAGAGGCAGGCCCGGTTGGCATATCGAATGCTCGGCGATGTCGATGAGGTACCTTGGAGAGAGTTTCGATATCCACGCTGGCGGGGTCGATCTGATCTTTCCACACCATGAGAATGAAATCGCCCAATCGGAAGCCGCTACAGGTAAACCATTCGTAAGATACTGGATCCATTGTGAGCACCTTATAGTGAGGGGGCAGAAGATGTCAAAATCTCTCGGTAACTACTACACACTCCAAGACCTTTTGGATAAAGGCTACAGCCCTTTGGGAGTTAGATACTTACTACTTTCAACCCATTATAGAGCCCAACTGAACTTTACCGAAGAAGGTTTAAAGCAGGCGGAGAGGAGTGTTGAAAGGCTCAACGAGTTCATGAGGAGGATTAAAACGATCCATCCGACTGGTGAATATAATGAAGATATTCATAGGGCGGTATTAGAGGCTGAGAAGAAGTTTGAAGAGGCTTTGGATGATGATCTGAATATGCCCTTGGCACTTTCGGTGATCTTCGATTTGGTAAGGAGGGTGAACCGCGCGATAGATGAAGGATCAATCTCTCAAAGAAATCTTGACGAAGTTAAAGAATTGATGATGAAGTTCGATAGAGTTTTAGATATAATGGAGAGGGAAAGAGAAGATGAGGAATTACCAGAAGAAGTTTTGAAGATGATAGAGTTAAGGGAAGAGGCGAGGCGTAGGAAAGATTGGGAGACCGCCGATAGATTGAGGAACCAACTTTTAGAAAGGGGCATAATACTCGAAGATACTCCAGAAGGTGTTAAGTGGAAGAGGAGAGTCAGCAGATAACCCTAAAATCACAACATCATAGACTTGGTTCAAATACAATTATGAAGCTGGAGTAAGAAGGTGATTGAGTATTGTGTGAGGGTAGAAGTTCGAATGGAATTGATTAGTATAGCCTTGATTATCGAACAATTTAGCCAATCTCGTCAATCATAACATTCGAAGAGTTTACACCTTTCTTCTCGATGTAGATACGATCGAAAGGACATCTCGATCCTTCAATTGGTAATCGATCGGCAATCTTAACCCACTCCTAGCATCTATCGCATACAATAGGCCTTTTGCGAGTTCCGTATGGATAGCTTTAGCGAGATCGACGACCGTCGAGCCTGATGGTAGTAGAAGTACATCCGGTAATACATTACCATGCTTATCGGAGAGTTTATGAGGATCATAGACGGGATATACGGTATTCATTCTCAAAAGTTTGAAGATTGCAACATTGATGGCGAATTGAACACCTGTTCTCATATATTCTCCAAGAACCGTCTTTCGAATATACGAAAGGGCCCACTTTTGCTTCTCGTTGAGCTTGTTTTGATCGATGATCTCGAACCTCTCTTCACCCGGTATATATTTGATGAATCCGAGTTGGGCAGCCCTCCTTAAAGTGAGTTCGGCTTCAGCACTCGCTGGAACGACGATCAGATCACGATACTCTTCTTGAATCCTTTTAAAGTTCTCTGCAGCTGTGGGTAGATCCATCTTATTCGCAACGATCAGTGTAGGCTTCGATATATCCCTTAAGATCCATGAGAAACGTTTTGCATCCTCGATCGACCAATTTTCAATATCCTTATTTTGCAGATTCGCTTCATTGAGGGCTAATGAGACATGCTCTTCTTTAACAGAAATTCCCTTGTATATCTCTGTAATCGCCCTTACTACACTCTCCCCAGACTTTATCGAACGCACAACCTTATCTCTATTCGATTCGAATAACTTCAAATACCACATCACCAGCTCCTCTTCTATATCGCCTATATCTGCAACCGGGTCCCCAACACCAGGCTCGGTGATTCTACCCTCCGCATCCACGCTACCCGATGCATCGACGATATGGAGTAAAGCATCGGACTGTGCCGCTACCGAGAGGAATTGGTTCCCCAAACCTTTTCCTCGCCATGCACCCTTTATCAACCCCGGTAGATCGATGAGTTCTATAGGTATAAACCTCCATCCATCTATGCACTGTGAGTTCTTCGGATTATCCTCCACTTTAAACTCTTTATGGACACAGAGCGTGATCGCATGCGCTATGCCTACATTCGGTGTCTTCGTAGTGAATGGATAAGTAGAGACTTCGGCAGATTGTAGAGTAGCTGAATTGAAGAATGTAGTCTTGCCAGTATTGGTCTTCCCTATTAAACCGATCTTGATTACCAAGCCATCTGAATAAACGAATACTTTAGATTTAAATTTTAAGACCTTAATGAATTAATATGTTCAGCGGTACTTAAGAGAATTTTTTGCATCGACCTTTCGTTCATCATCTTCGTTTGGATTGGAGAGGTGTTAGATTTATTTATCAAGAATTGTCAAGAATGTTAAAAATGTTTAAATCATAGCCATTAAAGGTAGGAGGGTGCCTATTGGTAAGAATCGATGTCAAATATGAAGGTGGTATCATTGTGGAGCATGGCTCCTTTAAGGTGATGCTAGATCCGATCAGGGCACCCTCCAATCGTATAATCTTTATTTCGCATGCCCACGTGGATCATATCCCCAACTCTGCTAATAATGGATGTATAATAACTTCGAATGAAACGGCCTTTTTAGCAAGGGTAAGGGGTATCGATCTAGGCAATACGAAGGAGGGTCTGGATGGGCTCGAATTGATCGATTCTGGCCACATATTAGGTGCTAGAGGTTTGCTGATCGGTGGGGATGTGTTCTACACGGGCGATATAGCTGGTAGGGCTAGAGGTTTTTTGCCTAAGGGCAAAGGTGTGAAGTGCAAGGTCTTAATCGTTGAATCGACCTATGGTAAAGAAGGCTTCATATTCCCTCCTCTGGTGAAGATTTTGGATGAAGTGAATCGGCTTATAGCCGATCTATTCTCTAAAGGTGTGCCTGTGGTATTGATGGGGTATCCTCTTGGGAAGGCCCAAATCCTATCTTATCTATTTTCCAACTGGGACCCTATATACGTCCATGGATCGATAGAGAGGATGAATAGAGCGTATATAGATTTGGGAGTGAAGTTGCCTGATAAATTTAGATCGTATTCAGAAGCTATGGAGAAAGGTTGGTTGAGTCGAAAGCCCTGGGTACTGATAGCTCCATTATATAGTGGAAGGAGCAACTTTATAAGAAGGTTGAAGAAGGATTTTGGTGCAGTTACGATCGCTTTTACAGGATGGTCGATCATACCCCAGTATCGTTATGCGATGATGGTCGATCATGCGTACCCATTAAGTGATCATTGTGATCTCGAAGAGTTAATAGGTATCGTAAAGGAATGTGACCCAGAGAAAGTTTATACGACACATGGATTCTCATCAGAGCTCGCCACTTACCTTCGAAGGTTAGGTTTTGATGCCGAACCCCTTCTAAACTTCCAAAGATCGATAACCGATTACGCGAAAGATGAATGAATATGACAATCACGATAGCCACTCGAAGTTACACCAAGGATGAGGTATTATCCATACTCGATCCGCTGGTAGCGGAATGGTTCTCCATCTTCCCAGATCTAACACCTCCTCAAAGGTATGCGATCGTCAATATTCATGAAGGTAAGAATACTTTGATCGCGAGTCCAACGGGTAGTGGCAAGACCTTGAGCGCTTTTCTTAGCATAATCAGTGAGTTGGTAAAGTTGGCACGTGAAGGTAAGTTGGAGGATCGGGTATATTGCATATACATAAGCCCGTTGCGCTCTCTCAATAACGATATCTACAAAAACCTCATGGTACCTTTGAATGCGATCAAAGAAATCTCTGAAAAGCATGGAATAAATTTGCTGGAGATCCGCGTGGGGATAAGGACGGGAGATACTACGAATAGTGAGAGGACGATGATGCTTCGCAGGCCACCCCACATCCTAATTACAACACCGGAAAGTATCGCGATAGTACTCTGTGCACCAAAGTTTAGAGAGCTTCTAAAGTACGTAAGGTGGGTGATTGTGGATGAAATACATGAAATCTGTAGCTCGAAGAGAGGTACACACCTAACCTTAAGTCTGGAGAGGTTGGAAGAGTTATGTTCCAAACCTTACGCTCGAATCGGATTATCGGCCACGATACATCCTTTAGAAGAGGTGGCCAAATTCCTTGTCGGGTTTAAGGATGGTAAAGAGAGGGATTGTATAATAGTCGATACGAGATTTGTGAAGCCCTCCCTGCTCACGGTCAGTAGCCCGGTTAAAGATCTCATACATGCATCTGCATCGTACGTTACGAGTAGTATGTACCGAAGGATCAGGGATTTGATAAAGAAGCACAATACTACCTTGATCTTCACAAATACTCGATCGGGTACTGAGAGGGTCGTATACCATCTATCTAAATTGAATGTTGTAGATGGTGACGAACTGGCAGCTCACCATAGCTCCCTATCTCGTGAGATTAGAAAGGATGTGGAGGACCGATTAAAAGAAGGGAAGATGAGGGCGGTCGTTACGAGTACGAGTTTAGAGTTGGGGATCGATATTGGCAGTATAGATCTGGTCGTACAGATCGGTTCACCAAAATCGATTTCACGATGCTTGCAGAGGGTAGGGAGATCTGGCCATGCTTTAGATCGTATCTCCAAAGGTTACCTGATCGCTATGGAGCGTGATGAGTTGGTGGAGGATGCGGTCATCGTCTCCGAAGCCATGAAGGGTAGGCTGGACCGTGTGTATATTCCTTGTGGAGCATTAGATGTTTTGGCTCAACATATCGTGGGCATGGCGATCGAGAAGAAATGGAGCGTTGAAGATGCGTATAGAGTGATTACGAGGAGTTATTGTTATCGAAATTTAAGTAAAGAGACGTTTAAGAGGGTCCTCAAATATTTGAGCGGTGGTTATCAAAGTTTAGAGAATTTTAAAGTCTATGGGAAGATATGGTACGATGAAAAAGAAGAAGTCTTTGGTAAAAGGGGTAAACTACTTCGTGTGATCTATAGCGCGAATGCCGGTACGATACCGGATGAAGTGGCTGTAAAAGTGTACACTACCGATGGTAGATGGGTAGGATTGATCGAAGAGGAGTTTTTGGAGAGGTTGAGCCAAGGGGATATATTCATCTTAGGTGGTAAAACGTACCAATTCAGATATGCAAAGGGATTGAAAGCCTACGTGGTACCCGTTGAAGGTGAAAAGCCTACAGTCCCTACATGGTTTAGCGAAATGCTACCTTTAAGTTTCGATCTCGGTGAGGCAATAGGTAGATTCCGTGATAAAATCTTTCAGATGCTCAAGAATAAGGTACCTATGTATAAGATTGTAAATTTTATAGCTAATGAAACTAATTCTGATGAGTACGCTTCGAAGGCCATCGCCAAATATATAAAGGCCGAATATGAATTTCTCCGCTTCTTTGGTATCGATGCCTTCCCAAATAACAGAGAGATTTTGATCGAAGATTATGTAGATTCCATGGGTAGGCAGAATATCATCTTTAACTGCGTGTTCGGAAGGAGGGTGCATGATGCCTTGTCAAGGGCATACGGCCATATAGTAATGATGGAGAAGAAGAGGAGTGTGATGGTTACAGTGAGTGATAGTGGGTTTATGATCACTCTACCTAGGGATGTCAAGGTCGATATCGAATGGCTCATCGGAAAGCTATCTTCAAAGAATTTGAGAAATATTTTGATAGATGCTGTAAAGAGGACTGAGATGGTGAGAAGAAGGTTTCGCCATTGTGCTACAAGAGCTCTGATGATCCTTAGAAATTACAAGGGACATGAAATTACCGTCGCTAGACAGCAGACGAATGCACAGATCTTGATGAACATCTGTGAAGAATTGGACCGATTCCCGGTCTTGGAGGAGACTTATAGGGAAGTGATCGAAGATCTGATGGATGTAAATACAGCTGAGCAGATTCTTCGTGATATCGAATGTGGTAATAGGAGATTCGTGGTATGTCCCACATTAAACTTACCATCACCATTCACCCACGATCTCATCCTCCTCGGGTATAGTGATGTAGTACTCATGGCAGATAAGAAGGTTTTATTAGAACAACTTTATGAAAGTGTAATGAGGAAGATCCGAGAGAAGAGGGTTGAAAATTCCACAAAATAAGCAAAATAAGCAAAATAAAGAGATGGAAATGATAAAGTTGGTTAAAGGATTAAGTATCGTATCACCATGGCCAGCATTATTCATAGAGAGAACCAACACGTTGGTAGTGGCCGATCTCCATATAGGATTAGAGGACGAAAGGGAGATCAAGGGTGTGCATATACCAACGACACTTCTTCCAAAGATCCTTAATGCGATAATCAATCCAGTAAAAGAAACAGGCTGTTCTCGATTGGTAATTGCAGGTGATGTAAAACATGAGTTTGGAAAGCCTACCGAAGCTGAATGGTGGGGTGTAAAGAGGTTATTTAAAGCTTTAAGAGAGGTAGGTTGTGAAATCGAGGTGGTAAAGGGAAATCATGATAATTATATCATCTATATATTGAAGGAGTTGGGTATAAAGCTTCATCGATCGAGCCTTCTTATAGACCGCTTTCTTATAAAGCATGGCCATGAACCGTTACAGGATGATGAGAAAAGAATGAAGCAGATCATCATCGGCCACGAGCATCCGGTCATCGCAATAAAGGATGATGTAGGGGTAAAGCATAGATTCAAAGCATTTCTTCATGGGAAGTTAGGAAATAAAGTTATTACAGTCTTGCCATCGATTTCACCACTAGCTTATGGTACAGATATAAATGAGGTTCCTGTTCAAGAGCTCCTTTCACCAATACTTAGAGAGGCGGGAATAGATGATTTAATACCATACGCTATAGAGATAGGTGTGGTTGTAAAGAGTTTCCCCAAGTTAAAATTACTGATGTAATCTTTCATAAGTTGAAGATAATGATCCTCTTTGAATAAATTTCTTATAAATCTGCACCAAATCTTTTAAGTGTATTTAAAACTTTAGACCGATCGATCCCAAGATGTGAGATTAACGATGGTAATTCTTTATCAGCATCGGGTTTAAGATAAGCTTTGAGAATCGCCTCTTCTATAATACTGCACTTCGCCTGTTCTATCACTCTATCCTCCATGACTTCTAATTCGATCAATTCGTTAAATAATCTAAATTCCTTCTCCCTAAGAGCGTGTAAATTTCTTTTTATAGAAGCCTTTTCATAATCGATTTCCTGAAGGGTCTTTAAAAGATTCTTCTCAAATTGAAGGGGCAATTCCCTCTTTAACTTCTTTAAATACTTATCTGTAACGATATGGGCAGATATGCTCAATATACCATCTTTGGAGCTTAAATCGATATCTATAGGAAGGTTCGATCGATATAACTTCTTAATTATGCTACCCTCTTCCTTCTCTATCGGTATCGTCGATATAACATCAAATCTTTGCAGTATTCGTAGATGTTTTTGAATCGCCTGGGGTGTTACATTTAAGTGGTGCGAAAGTTCGCCGATCGATCGAGGCCTTTCTGCTAAGAGCTTCAATATCATCAGCCTCAGAGGTGATCCCATAATTTCGATAAAATCTTCTGGTGACATGACTAATAACATAATACTTTAGAAAAGCTTATAACTATGCCGATGGTTATTAACTATTGGTTGATAACCATATGTTTAATAGTTATAAAAAGTTTAGAAGACTTATGGACGAACTCGATCGATTCATCGATGAAGTAGAGCGTGAATTAGAAGGTACTATAAAGAGCATGTTCGAATCAAGAAGTGAACTATTCAATAGACCTATGGTGTACGGATTTTCAGTGAAGATCGGGCCTGAAGGTGAACCCATTATACGTACATTCGGGGATAAGATCCTTCGTGGAGATGGATTTAGGGAGCCTGTATACGATCAGATCGTCGATGAAGAAAGGCATGAATTGAAGCTCATAGTGGAGTTACCGGGTGTAGAGAAAGAGGATATCAAACTCGAGAGTTTAGAGAATGAAGTCATGATATTGGCTGAACGTGGTGAACGACGTTATAAGGCGAATATCAAATTGAAGAGTGCTGTAGATCCTAAAAGTGCCCATGCAGTATATCGAAATGGTGTGCTAGATGTAACATTTAAGCTCAAGAGTAATGCTAATAAAGGTTACCGAGTAAAGATAGAATAGCAGCGGTCGATAGAGCATGAGCCAAAAGACTATAACGTTGAAGGTGATGGAGGCTTATACGAAGGATGTAGGCAGAGGTATAGCGAGGATAGATTATGATGCGATGGATGCTATCGATGCTTCTACCGGTGATGTTATCGAATTAAAAGGTAGGCGTAGGACTGTAGCAAAGTGCCTTCCTCTGTATCCATCTGATGAAGGTAAAGGTGTGATCAGAATCGATGGTCTAATTAGAAGCAATTCTGGTGTAGCGATTGGAGATATGGTAACGATTCGAAAGATCAAGGCACTCCCAGCGGAGAGGGTTATCGTAGCACCTTTAGAGGCGATACCTCCTATCGATGAACGATACTTAGCCGATGCGTTAGAGAGTGTGCCAGTAACGAAAGGAGATAACATCATGATACCTTACTTTGGCGGTAGATTGACCTTCCAGGTTATAGGTGTCAGCCCGGCGGTCGATGCGGTATTGATTACTCAGAGAACGATCTTCACAATATCGGAGAGGGGTGAGGTGTTGAGAGGCGTCCCTCAAGTTACCTATGAAGATATTGGTGGCTTGAAGGATGAAATACAAAAGGTTCGTGAAATGATCGAATTGCCTCTTAGACACCCAGAGATCTTCGAAAAGTTAGGTGTAGAAGCTCCGAAGGGTGTTCTACTCTATGGCCCTCCGGGCACGGGCAAGACATTGTTGGCGAAAGCTGTTGCAAATGAAAGTAACGCGCACTTCATCAGTATTAGTGGACCGGAGATCATGAGTAAATTCTATGGTGAATCTGAAGCAAGGCTTAGGGAGATCTTTAAAGAAGCGAAGGAAAAGGCACCGAGTATCATCTTCATCGATGAGATCGATTCTATCGCTCCAAAGAGAGAGGAAGTTACCGGTGAAGTCGAGAGAAGGGTTGTGAGTCAACTTCTATCGTTGATGGATGGTTTAGAGGCAAGGGGTAAAGTAATAGTCATCGCAGCAACGAATAGACCGAATGCCCTCGATCCAGCCCTAAGGAGACCGGGCAGATTTGATCGTGAAATCGAGATCAAAGTGCCAGATCGGAAAGGTAGGTTGGAGATTCTTCAAATCCACACAAGGCATATGCCTTTAGCACCAGATGTCGATTTAGAAAAGTTAGCCTCGGTAACCCATGGCTTCGTCGGTGCAGATCTAGAGTATCTCTGTAAAGAAGCGGCTATGAAGACTCTGAGGAGGATACTCCCACAGTTAAAGTTGGAAGAAGATAGGATCCCCCCAGAAGTGTTGAATTCTCTTCAAGTCACCATGAAGGATTTCGAAGATGCGTTGAAAGAAATAACACCCTCTGCCATGAGAGAAGTATATTTGGAGACGCCCGATGTAAGGTGGAGCGATATTGGCGATCTGGAGAATGTGAAGAGAGAGTTGCAAGAGGCTGTCGAATGGCCCCTTAAGTACCCTGAACTTTATGGAAAGCTCGGGTATAGCATACCAAAAGGCATCTTATTATATGGCCCGTCTGGCACGGGCAAGACCTTATTGGCGAAAGCTGTTGCAACAGAAAGTGAAGCCAACTTTATCAGTGTCCGTGGCCCTGAGTTATTATCAAAATGGGTTGGCGAATCTGAACGTGGGGTTCGAGAGGTATTTAGAAGGGCGAGACAGGCCGCACCCTGTATTATATTCTTTGATGAGATCGATTCATTAGCACCGATCCGCGGTTTGGGCGGGGATAGTATGGTAACCGAAAGGGTTGTAAGCCAGTTGCTCACAGAATTGGATGGTATTCAATCTTTAAAGGGTGTAGTGGTACTTGCTGCTACAAACCGAATCGATATGATCGATCCAGCACTCCTCAGGGCCGGTAGGTTCGATAAACTCATCTATGTACCCTTACCCGATCGGGCAGCTAGATTACAAATATTCAACATCCATACTCGTGGTAAACCGTTAAGCAAAGATGTCGATATCGAAAGACTCGTCGACTTAACGGATGGTTTTAGTGGTGCAGAGATTGCCGGTGTAGTTAATACCGCACTCTCGTTGGTGCTACAAGAATTTATGGCAAAGTATCCTAAACCTGAAGATGCAAAGAAGCATTTAGATGAAGTCAGTGTGACGATGAGGCACTTCGAAGAAGCTGTCAAAAAGGTCAGGGCTTCAAAAGAAGGCAAGCCTGTAGAAAAGGTTACAGTACCTTATTATAGGTAAAACCGAGAATTTATGGTAGATCGAGATCGATGAGATAAAAATAGAAAGAGCTAAAAAACTGTATAAAATAAGAATTATTGATCATTTTTAAATGTCTAACGAGGCGATCTTCAGCAATTACGATCTCATAACCTCTATAGTGAGAGAGCATTTTCAGATCAAAGAAAGTTACTTAAGAGAAGATGGCTCGGTAGAGTTCCGAATCATTCAATCTAAAGATATGAAACAGAACTTCGTTAATTTGGTGAATAATTTAAAAAGGCATGGATTGATCGCCTTCTTAACCAAAATCGATGATGAAATAGTCTTAATGGCAGGTAAGATGGCTACCACACGAACCTTCGGGAATCGTACACCTATGATTCTTTTTATATTAACCTTGCTCACGATAATCATCGATGGGTATATACGCTCCATCGGTTTTCCAAAGTATGAGAGTTGGTTAATGATCCTTCTATACACACTAAGTATTATGGGCATCGTCCTCGTGCATGAAATAGGGCATAAATTAACATCGGCCAGGCATGGAGCGAGATCATCACTTCCATACTTCATTCCAGGCATTCCTGGAGTAATTCCAACGTTAGGGGCGGTGATTCTATCTTCAGAACCTCCAGTAAATCGTGATTCTCTATTCGATCTTGGCATATCAGGTCCATTATCAGGACTTATGGTATCTATACTCGTTGCCATAGGCGGAGCGTTAACCTCACCCACCATCACCGTTGAAGAGTTCAAAAGGTTGATGGAGTCCGGAGTTCTGATAGAGGTAAAGACACTCGATATATTCACAGAATCTCTATTAAAGTTATTTATCAAACCATCTTCAGGTGCACCGATTCTATCACCATTACTCTTCGCCTCTTCACTAGGTTTTCTTATAACTTTTCTCAACCTGATGCCAGCGTGGCAACTTGATGGTGGGCATATTGCAAGAGCAGCGCTAGGTAGAAAGTGGCATCGATTAACGACTTATCTAAGTATCATGGTTATGGCAGCCCTTGGATTCTGGACTATGGCATTTCTTTTACTCTTCCTCTCTACTATGCGTGCTGAGACAAGGCCGCTCGACGATATCTCGCCACTCTCAAGAGTTAGAAAGATCGTGTTCGTTCTTACCATCATCTTAGCTGCAGGGCTATTCTACTTCACCATATACAATAATCCTATATTCCGTTTATTCGTAACTACTCAAGCGTAAGTAATGTTTCACGGCCTCTCGGTACGATGTATATCTTAACTCTCGTCCCATGGCTACTAAGGATGCTATTTAAAGCATCACCAGCCTTACGAGCGGTACGTAAACCCAATACATTCTCAACATAGTAATGGGGTAGGGTTGAGACGAGTTGAATCTTATACCGCGTTAGGGCCTCTCTTAAATAGATCAGGTCTTCAAGACCATCGATATACTCGCCTTTTTTAATCATCTCTGCAATATCTAACCTTCCAGAAACGTATAATTTGAGTGCTTCAGAACCTAAACCTTGAGAGCATTCGGCTATAAGAACTATCGAACCTTGTTCTTTTAATCCGCCAATTACATTCCATAAGCATTTTATCGAAGATGCCAATGTGAGATCATTATTCAAACCACCCGCACTAACGATCATCGCTTTAGCCGGTTCAGATAAACTTCTCTTCGCAATTTCAAGAAGCTTTTGTGAAGCCTTTTTATGAGTATCAACTACACTTCCAATGAAGATTTCCGATATTCCTCCATGATGGGATACGAGCTCGATAGAGATGAAATCATCAATCTTTTCCGCGATTTTATCAGCGAATTTACTAGCTTCGGTCTCTACACCCGGCTTCGGGTAGCTATACGAACTTATCTTGAATGCTTCGCCGATCAATCGATCATCCAAAATCGTTAGAAGAGTGATTGGACCACCTCTAAATCCAAAAAGTGGGTCGAATGTTGCCTCCGAAATCAAGATCTTTGTATCGAAATCAGAGAATATCGATGGTATTCGAATTTCTATACCATCCACTATGCTATTAACCCCAGCCACTCCACTTAAGGTTGAGACCTTGATCGATTTACCTTCACACAACTTTTTTACATTCGATAAACCTCCTTTAGTTGTTAAGATGTGTACATCTTGACCCAAGGTATCTAACAAGATTGAGAGTATTGTAAGAGATGAATCGTTGTAACCCTCAACGATTATCAAAGCCCTCTCATGAACTTCCAAATCTTTTAACCTCTCAACCAAATTTGTACTGTCTATAGAAGGATACGATGGTTCGATCACATCTGCTAAATTCTCTGCCTTCACATCTACGACGATTTCAACCTGACCATAGGGTAACCAAATTTCAGGCATATCAAGAATATTTTATGTACTCCGTATATTCATTTTTTGTATGATCTTAAGGCACATCTACCATTTAATAATTCGATCAAATTACCTCTCAATAGAAAATCAGATTCGATCCCGTATCTCAATTCTGAAATGGAAATGGATACCTTAGCGGATGAATTTAAAAAGTTGAGGTTTTAGGATTGTAGAATTTTAACAGATGTCAAGAATTAGATTCCTTTCAGCATTTACCTAAACTTTTTATATTTTTTATTTAAAATTAGATGGTATGAGTTTAAAGGGTAGAGATGTGATATCTATTAATGACTTCTCTAAAGATGAGTTAGATTTGATCTTTAGGACGGCCGAAAAGATGGAATACTATTCTAATAAGACCCTACCTATCTTAAGTGATAAGATCGTTGCAGTGCTCTTCTTCGAGCCGAGTACGAGAACAAGGTTAAGCTTTGAAACGAGCGTACTCAGACTCGGTGGTAAGTGCATAGGTTTTTCTGAGCCGACGATATCTTCGATAGCGAAGGGTGAAAGCCTTGCCGATACGATACGGATGGTCGATGAATATGCAGATCTGATAATAATGAGGCACCCCGTAGATGGTGCTGCAAGGTACGCAGCTGAAATCGCTAAAATACCTGTCATCAATGGTGGAGATGGTTCAACTCACCACCCTACGCAGGCTATGCTCGACCTCTATACCATTAAGAAAAGGTTTGGAAAGATCGATGGTCTTCACATAGCGATAATGGGCGATCTTGCACATGCTAGAGCATCGATTTCTTTTGCATATGGAGTTTCAAAGTATAATGTAAAGTTGACTTTAGTATCACCTTATCAATTAAGAATGAGGAGAGAAGTTATAGATCATTTGAAGAAGGTATTGCCCAATGTAAATGAAATCGAGCAATTGAGCGATGTAATAAGGGATGTAGATGTAATATACATCACAAGGGTCCAAAAAGAAAGATTTACAGACGTTGAGGAGTATGAAAAGATCAAAGATCTGTACCGGCTCGATTATGAAGCTGTGAAGAACGCGAAAGAGAGTATGGTGATTTTACACCCTCTTCCAAGGGTTACAGAATTATCTCATGAATTAGATAATACACCCCACGCATTATACTTTCAACAGGCAAAGAATGCCATACCTGTCCGAATGGCTTTAATCTCCCTTATAATGGGTGTCGAAGTGGGGTGAATATCATGAAGATAGATTTGGAATCGCTCTTGAAGAAACCATTAAAATGTGAGAATCCCAATTGTATAACAAACCAACCTAGGGAAGAGGCCAAGGTTAAGTTCTATATAAAATCGACGGAGCCTGTTATACTACAATGCTACTATTGTGAAAGGTACCTTACTGAGGATAAGATATTAAAACAGATTGGGCAGATGGTTAAGTGAAGTTATATAATGCTATCGCGATGATACGTAGGATAAGATCTCACTCAACTTTAGGTAATAGTGTAGATTTATTCCTTGTTCACTAAGTACTTTATCGGCACCCTGTTCTCGATCTACAAGTACGACGACGTCCTTCACTACACCACCCAAAGCACGTAGCACACTCGCAACACAAAGTAGCGTAACACCAGATGCTGACACATCATCAAGTATCACAATCCTATCTCCTTTTTTAATATGCCCATACACAGGTGTGCGCAGACTACCTTCTTTCTCGATCTTCTCCATAAGAATATAGGGTACATTTAATCTAACGCTCGTTCCAGCCGCAAACGGTATCGCTGAATAAGCAACACCCGTTAGAGCATCAAATTCACTTATTTCATTCTTAATCAAATCTGCATATGCTGTGCATACATCTATAAAGTCATTTGGATGTGAAGGGACCAGCCGAAAATCTAGATAGTATTCGGTCGAATGGCCTAAATGTAGGGCGAAGTTCCCCTTCTTCAGAATCTGCCTTTTGACGATTATTGAGAGAAGTTTCTCAGCGTGAATCCTTTTGATTTTTAACCAATCACTACTCATCATCATTTATGAACCTCCTTTACGGTACTTCATAACATACTTCATAACTTCATCATACTTTTCTTGATCGACCAGATTTAAATTCTTTAGGTATGTGAATAAATCTCCTATCTTCATAAGGTAGTGTAGTGTGACATTTTCTTTTGCCAGATTCGATTCGCCTCCTTCATCTCTATCGATAAGGACGACAAGGTGATTCACTATGCCACCATGCTCTCTTAATACTCGAATCTGTTCTAATGCACTATGGCCCGTAGTTACAACATCGTCAACGACGACCACACGATCCCCAGCCTTTATAACACCTTCTACAATCTTTTCGAGACCGTACTTCTTCTCTTGTTTGCGCACATATAAAAGGGGCAAGGGTATCAATTGGCTCACTAGTGTAGCTATCGGTAGACCAGCTGTTGGTATGCCAGCTATTCGATGGATCTCTTCCTTACTTCGAATCTCATTATTTATCATCTCCACGTAGAGCTCCACTACTCTCTTAAGAATCTCAGGGTATGAAGGTAGGATTCGAAGATCTATATAGTATGGACTTTCTCGACCAGAGCTTAAAATAAAGTTACCAAACCTTATCGCACCTATCCTGTGAAGGAGGAGAGCCACTTCTTTAGCCAATATGGGCTTTTTCTCTAGCCATATGACATCGTAGGGTGTAGAAAGCAAAAACCCACCCATTAATTCTCAATCAGGGGTATAAAAAGATTAAAATAAAAAAATGTAAAGTCTGGATGCAAATTTTAATTCTATGCAAAATCTTCTCGAGCTTGAGAGGATAAGCTCAGAAGAAAATGTAATAGCAGCAGGGCGTAAATCAAATATAATCGAACGTCCTTCCGAATATCATTGAAAAATATTGATATTAAAAAGTTGTAAGTTAAAACATTCTTAAGTATTTAATGATAACCATAAAATATTTAAACTAAGTCTAAAGAAGCTATAGTAGATATTGATTGGGGCAAACAAAAATGAAAAAGATTGACGATATCGATATGAAAATTTTGGCTGAACTTATTCAAGATGCTAGTCTATCCGTCCCTAAACTCAGCAAGAAGATCAACGTTAACGCATCGGTTATCTACAGTCGGATAAAAAGGTTAATAAAAAAGGATTTGATCAAGAAGTTCACCGTTGAAGTTAACGAAGAAGCGTTAGGCCTGACCATCTCCGCTATCATAGGTATTAACATTGAGCAGAGGTTAAGGGATGGTATTTTAAAGGAACTTCTTAATTTGAATGAAGTAAGAAGTGTTTCAGAAGTGACGGGGCGTTTTGATTTGTTGGTTGAGGTGAAGACAAGAACTCTCGATGAACTACACCGATTGATTTCAGAAAATATAGGAAGGATTAATGGTATCGTTCGCACAGAGACATTTATGGAGATGAAGAAGACCCGAAGAATACCTCATTATACAATCCCTGTATGATTCGTTTATGGGATCGGAACATACCGCTGAGCATATCTTCGTCGGTAGTTTGAGCAGATTAATACAGGGTGTTAAAGTTAAGAAGGTCGAACATACCGCTGAGGGTAATTTCATCTATTTGATATGTGATAAATTGAATTGGGATACCATCTGGGAGGCTGAACGTATTACCAATAAAGTGATATCTGAAGGGCGAGTCGTAAAGGAACATTTCTTCAACACGTTAGATGAAGCGAAGAAAGTCTTTCCAACACTTCGAGCGTATGAAGAAAGAATCTCAGGTAAGGTAAGGGTAATAGAAATCGATGGTTATGATTACTCTGCATGTAATAGAGAACATGTGAATAACACTAAAGAATGTGATTTCTTCCTGATTACTGGATTCTCTAAGGCGCACGACGGAACATTTCAGATAACATTTGAAGTTGGCGAACGTGCAAAGGTAAAAGCGCTCGAAATTTCTAATACATGTATGAAGGTAGCTGAAATCCTTGGCGCTACGTATGAAACTTTGGTAAAGACCGCTTCGAATATCAGTAACGAAGTAGCGGATTTAAGGAGGAAGATTAGGATTTTAACCCTTGAAAAGTTAAATGACCTTACATTCGTTGAAGGGAAAGGGTTCAAGTTTTATCACCAGATCTTTGAAGGCCTGGATAGAAAGATCCTGATGAAGAAGATTGGTGAGTTAATTAAAGGTGATAAAGTTATAGTGTTGATCGGGAATATGGAAGATCAAGGATTGATGATCTTCGCAAGAAGTTATGATATTAATATAGATTGTAGCAAACTACTGCAAGAAGCATTGGTGAAATTTGGAGGGCGTGGCGGCGGCAAACCTGAATATGCGTTTGGAAGTGTAGATAGAGATAGATTTGAAGAAGCCTTTACGCATTTAAAGGATATCTGTTTCTCAGCGTTAAACAGATTAACAAATTAACGATTATATTTAATAAAAATTAGATTTATCACCACATCATATTATAATTTCTAGTAATTAATACCTCAGAATTAATTAAATTTCTAATATTAACATTGCGTCATAGAATATAGAGTAAGATTAAAATAACTAATTAGAGATTAAATAAAGAAAGCCTTTGTCAACCCTGGTCCATAACCTAAAGAAGGCCCTTAGTTTAGGTGCCGTTGCATCTACACATATGATAAACCACGCATACCTTCAAATCCACTTAGCCTTATTACCAGTAATTATGATCGAATTCAACCTTAATTTATCCACAATTGGTATAATCCTTTCAATAGCCACCTTATGCCAAGTAGTAGCCACGATTCCAGGTGGAATAATTGCGGATAAACTCGGATCCGTTAAAGTAATTCTTATCAGCCTTCTTCTAACCTTAAGTGG
Source organism: Nitrososphaerales archaeon (assembly GCA_025058425.1). NCBI lineage: Archaea > Thermoproteati > Nitrososphaerota > Nitrososphaeria > Nitrososphaerales > Nitrososphaerales archaeon. The sequence goes on along the minus strand of JANXEG010000007.1, from coordinate 9,278 downwards.
TGCATTGATGATGGGTAACGCATCCAATGAGTATATGGTGATTTTGGGTATATCCATAATAAACCTTTCAACCGCGATCTACCATCCGCCCGCGTATAGTTTGGCCAGTAGATTGATGGAGCCGAATAATCGAGGAAAAGCTTTAGGTATTCACGGTGGAGCAGGGACCTTAGGCTTAGCCCTTGGCCCTATTACAGCCGGTCTTCTGCTATCATCTTACGGTTGGCGCTTTACGTATCTACTGTGGATGGTACCTACGATTATCAGTGCTCTTATACTTCTAAGAGTAAAGCCTACTACTTCTCAGAGTACTAAGAGAGAGTTTAGCGTTAGTGATAAAGAAAGCGCACCTCCCACTAGCCAATTCTTAACTCTGGCGCTCTTAATATTTCTCTTTATAATTTCTTTAAGGGCTATTGGGATGCAGATGGTTTCGACGATCTTATCGCCCTTCCTTGTATTTGAGAGAAATGTTCCCAAGGATGCAGCGAGTATAATCTTCGGATTGATGCCACTCATGGGTGGTATAGCTGCTCTGATAGGTGGTTTTTTGACCGATAAGATTGGTGCGAAAAGATGGTTCGCCGTCTCATTACTCATGACACCCTTTTCTCTCCTCGGACTCATCTATGCAAATCATATTACACTTATTATTGCTTTTATCTTGATTTATGGAACTTTTAACTTTACTGCAATGGCAGCGACCGCTTCTTTACTTGCTCAACTCACCCCTGCAAAGAAGAGAGGTGTCGGTTATGCGCTCTTCTTCTTACCTACTTATATCGCTAACACCATCGCCCCAGCTATTGCAGGATATGTGGGACAAAATTTTGGTCTAGAGAATGCATTTTTTATACCGATCTTCGCCTATTTTACAGGCTTAATATTTCTCTTAACAATTATGCCTAAAACTCATGGGAAGGGCTATTGGAAGTCTGAATGATCAATTAAATTAGGAGTACTTATCATTTAGATTAAATCGCTTTTAATTGCTTTACTACTGGAGGTCTTGACTTTTTCAAAACTCTATACCCACAAATACACTTAATCTCAGGTAATTGGGCCAATTCCTCAGCAGATACTTTAGTCCCACACCTTACGCATTCATATATTACTCCACCGAAAGATTTACTGGAACTCTCCATCTCTCTACGGCCAATCATATCGAAGAAGATAGGTGATATATGAACGTTTTCATTTAGTTCTCATTAATCTATATCCCAAAGTTCTACCGCTATACCACGCTTTATAAGAGGCCATGCGTTATCCGATGGTAATACGGCTACATCCTCCTTTTGGAATGGGCCGTACTTTGTAAGATCTGTACCTACGATCGGCGGAGAGGGTTGTAAAAACCTTACCACAGTATACTTTGATGCCATCTTCTCCGCTATAAATTCTAAAACCGAGGGTTGGCCATTCCAGATCGCTCTCTTTATCTTCTCATATTTCTTTACCGAAAGGTTGATAGACTCGACTATATACTTCTCTTCAGGCGTTAAATGAACGTATTCAACTTCATTCATCGAACGTATTATCTTACTTATTCTCAACCTCAAAAGCCTCTCTACCAAATCTATGATCAACTCTCGCTCTCTCGTTATCAATTTACTGACAACATCGTGATCATTTCGTTCGGTATTGGCCTTAATCATCTTTATGTACGTGGCTACATCTTTATACAGGGTTCTACGAATCTTTATCAACTTCTCAGACTTTGATTCTTCCTCCAAAATTTTGTAGAGCTCATTAAGGATCGGTTCGACCATTTTACACCACCCTTGCTAAACATTTACCAGCTAGATATACAGCAACCATCAAAGGTAACTTTACCCTTTCTCTTTTAAAAGGTGGATATATCTGATCCTTCAACTGTAGCCTTGGTGAATATTCGATAAATACATCCACAGGCTCATCACTTAACACTACCGCATCATTTAGAGGGTTAAAACTTACCAAGTCATCACATAACATCTTTAAAAGCCCTGTTTCACCGTGAAGTGTGCCTGGCATCCTGAATATCCTATGTATATCAGTCGTAACCATCGTATCTATCCTAACACCGATCTTTAACATTTCAACTTCCAATCTTTTTTTAAACTTTGAATAACGGATCTTACCATAAAGTGCTGCAATCTTCTCTCTTGTATCACCATCACCAAATCCATCCACCTTCCAATTTGCAAAGCTCGCCGCCAACCTCCCTCTCCAACCGGGCTCTCCTATACGCGGTAAATTCTCCACCAAACTTTCATAGGTGGCACGTTTAAATACACCGATACTTTCAGGGATTAAACCTCTACCTGAGACATAATCCGCGATCTCACCTCTAGCGGCCTGATCCAATTCTTCAAACTCTTTACTTTCAACAGATACGTGATAACCCATATTACCAGAAAAGTACACCTTAATTTCATTCTTATTTATCCCAAAATCCTTCATTAAAATATCGATCAGCTTCAATGCTTCATTCTTTGCCGCTTCAAGACACTTTTCACATGCCCAGTTTAACTCTGAAATACTACCTCCATCACAGTTTGGGCACTTCTTTGGCCTTGAACCGATTCGTTTCAAACCACAACCTTTACATGTCCACAGATTATGATCTTTCCTACAAGGTAATTGTAGATTATCTGCATCGATATCGAAGATCAGATCCCCACCCTTCCACCCTTTCTCATGCATCGGTAGAGTGGGTTCGAGGTAGTAAGCGGCCGAATAGAACACAGAGTGAGGAGCTTCCCTCACGAGTAATGCATATAACTCTCCAAATGTTTTGAAAGAAAGGTGTCTAATCATACTGCCTCCGAATGGTATATATCCAAATTCACGTTCATTCATTCGGCTCGGAGGCGATATGCGATCTCCAGCTTTAAAGTAGTATTGCTTAAAGGCTTGCTTCATCAAATTTAGAGTCTTCTCATCTAAAGATCCTTCCAACCTTTAACCCTAAGATTATAATCTCTAATTACCTTTTTACCTTTTAGATTTAACCCTCCCATACTGTAAAGGATTTTTAATTTCATCACAAGTCTCATCTTTAAAGCACAGACCATGTGTTTGAAGGGTTCTACACGATGGGCACTTATACTTTATCCTACTACCCCTTAGCCCGGCTATATGCTCTACCTGATACTTGGTGACTCGTTCGTTGAAGTCTGGCGCTTTCGGGTAAAGTTGTATAATCTCATCTACCGTTTTACCGATGTTGAGTAGATATGTACTCATCAAGAATCTCCCAAAGTGTGGTATATTCTGCCCCCTTTGAAGAAGTTCGAGAGTATAATTTACACAGGGTGGATAATCTTTAGGAATGATCGATATTCGCTCCTTACTTGATAGTTTTTGAATCAGATTTGAGATTTCATTCACAGCGCTCTTTATCACCTCGGGCAACTTAGGTACCGCTAGATCCTTGATTCGATTGTAGATGGTTCTTCGAATCTCTTCTCTAATTAAGCGTACCAACTCGTGGGTTTTTAGGTATACATATCCTTGATGTACAACTTTATTGATCAATTTCCACTCTAACTCATGAAAATAGGTAGCCCTTTTCAAATACTCTTTGATCTTAATTTTATAATCGAACCTTGATCTAAGTTCTTCTTCTGAAACTTCCACCAGATCGATATTAAAAGCATCTTTAATGATGTGATAGATGACTGGTTTTCTTTCACGCTTTAAGAACCCCTCTATACGGGTTGCTTCTGCTAACGAATATATAGAGGCAAGATGATCACTTCCAGAAGCTTTTACCATTAGAAGAGATATTGGAAATGAAAGTATCTCTACCTCTGGTTCACGTATATCCTCCGATAATGCCCTTTTGCGTATAGCCTCCATAATTCTTTCTTTAGCCCTTTTAACGATGTTGTTATAATCAGGTTGGGTTAGATCTTCTATTCGAAGATTAAGTCGCTTGATATACTCCCCTGTTTCCTTAATAAAAGGGTATTTGGCTAAGTCCTCTAACCCCAATTCGACCGACAAGGTAATACTGCTATACTAAAACAATATACTCACTTATTTCTCTTTACACCCACTTGTAAATTTGTAAATTCGTAAGAGCATAAGAATTTGAATTTAAATATCCATATTGAAGTTGAAGAGAAAGTAGAGTTATTAAATCTAGTTAGTTGAATGATTACATAAGGGTGTGATCATGGTTTTAGCAGCGAAGGTCTTTATCGTTCGTGAAGATATCGATTTAGACACCATAGCAAAGAAGTTGAAGAATTACAAGAGTATAGAGCTATTTGAATACGATGGAAGAAAGATCGAATTGATTACTGAAATTACCAATCTTAATATGGTGGCTGAATCTCTAAAGGGAATCTTCTCTCAAGACCAAATTTTAAACGTATTTCACCATGGTGAAATAATCCCCATACCAAAAACCATCGTTGCACCATTCATCTTTAATAAAGTTGGAGACAAGTTACTATTGACTATATTAGAGAAGAAAGAGAGGGCGAATAATATCGCCAACCAATTAAGTAAGATTTTATTCATAACGACTGGATACATAGTGGAAGTAAGAATCCCTCCTGAAGTCCTTAAAAGATTTCATGAGGATAATTACGAAGATGCGAAGGTCATCTTCTTCGATGAAGTTGATATCCCAAATATCAAAAAGTTATCGTTGTATGGTTCCGAACTCTCAAATACAACTCTATACGATGATTATTGTGCACATGGAAAGATCTGGTACGTAGTAGTAAAGTCAAAGAAGTACGGTTATATCGTTGGTGTAACAAGAAATGCTGTAATCACAGTATTCAGTAAAATTGGAGAAGACGAACTCATAAATTATATTATAAATGAAATATATCCGCTCATCGTTTAAAGAAGGGTTAAGCTGCACTTTCTAAATAATTAACTTTGTATAACATTTCTTACCACTTCAGAGAAGTTGCTGACACTTAAAGAAGCATGTGAAAGGTTAGGTGTTCATCCAAATACGCTTAGGAAGTGGGATAGGCAAGGTAAGATTAAGGTTGTTAGAACAGTTGGCGGTAGAAGAAGAATACCTAAACATGAAGTCGAACGTTTAATGGGAATCGTTAGACCAGATGTGTCTAAAAAAGCCATAATCTATTGTAGAGTTTCTTCTCATGACCAGAAGGGCGATTTGGATAGACAAAAACACGGCTTATTAGAATACGCTAAGTCTAAAGGCTATGAAGTTATTTCGATATTGGAGGACGTTGCAAGTGGGCTTAATGAAAATAGGAAGTCCTTGAATAAACTATTTGATATGGTTGAGGGGAAAGAGGTAGGTGTTGTCATCATCGGATTTAAAGATAGGCTTACAAGATTCGGCTTCAGGTATTTAGAGCGTTACTTCATATCCCACAATGTTAGAATAGAAGTTGTTAACGGTGAGGAGCCAAAAGATGCTTACCAAGAACTTGTAGAAGATTTAATAGCCTTGGTTTCGAGCTTCGCTGGAAAGCTCTATGGAATGAGAAGCCACAAGTATGAGAGGGTGGTTGAAGGTGTCAAACAGCTTATTGCTGAGTGAAACATGTAGATTTAAACTTGAGCCTAAAGAAGAGCAGATAACTGTACTGGATGAACTCTTTAAAGCATACTCCGAAATGGTTAAAGTATGCTTGCTTAAAGTTATGCGTTTAAACGTGACTTCTCGAAAGAAGCTCCATGAGGTGGTTTATAGAGAGTTGAGAGAAAAATATCCCCGCTATCCCTCTCATTATATCTACACGGCTATAACGCAGGCTTTAGCTATGTTCAAGTCATGCAGAAGGCTCTCTAGGAAAAGGATGAACATTAGCCCTCCAAACGTTAAGAATCTGAAAGTTGTTCTTCTAGACGATATGCATCTATTCTGGTTTAGCTGGGAAGCTTGAAGTTGGCTACGCATAAGGGGCATGTAATTATTCCATTCGAAGTTCATGAGCATTCAAAGAAGTTCATGGATTGGCAGGTTAAAGGCTCAAGGCTCGTGAGGAATAGAGACGGCTTCTTCTTACACGTGACTTTTAGGAAACTTGTTGAAGAAAGGGAAACTGAAGGTGTATTAGGCATAGATATTAATGAGAAGAGTATAGATTTAGCACTGGTCAAGCCAGATAAGGTAAAGTTCATAAAGATAGACATAAGTGAAGCTAAATACATCAGAGACAGGTATTTCAAGAAGAGAAGAAGTATACAAAGTAGAAGATTGGGGAAGATTAAAGCCTCGTTGCTGGCTAAGTATTCTGGAAGAGAGAAGAAGAGAGTCGATGCGATAATCCATAGAGCATCTAAAATTATAGCTAAAATTGTGGATGAGGAAGAGGTCAAGCCGATAATGGAGGAGTTAAAAGGTATTAGGGAAAAAGTGCACTATACTAAGATTATGAATAGAAGGCTCCACACAATACCATTCAGAAAGATACAGTTTTACATTTCATATAAGTCCATGGAGCTTGGATTCAAACCCGAGTTCATAAATGCTAAAAATACTTCTAAAACATGCCCGATATGTGGCGAAACTAGTAAGCCGAATGGGCATGTCTTCAAATGCAAACGATGTGGCTTCCAAGCAGGTAGGCATTTTGTTGCCGCTTGGAATATAGCGAATAAACTTCCGATGTGCCGTCCTTTACCGTTGGCGGCGAAAGCCATCGATGAAGCCCTAAAGGCTGAGGTGGAACGGATAGTTATAAAAAGTTAACTATCCGACAACGGTAAGTTAAATATCGGAAGTAAGAATGAAATTTTGAAGATGTTAGAAGATGTTAAACATCGTACAGAATGAACCTGCTCTGATTCTCAAAACGAATGTTGAAAAGATCCTTTTGATCTCAGACTTGCACCTAGGTTTTGAAAGAGAGCTTTATACTCATGGTTTTAACATCCCTTCCCAAATCGAAAAGATTTATGATAAATTAAAGAAGATATTAGATGCTCAAGAACCGAATAGATTGATCATACTAGGAGATGTTAAGCATGGAATGGGTAAGATTTTACCTCATGAATGGGGCGATCTGCCCAACTTCTTCGAAAGATTGTTAACATGTATAGATAAAATCGATATAATTCCCGGGAATCATGACGGTGGTTTAAAGACACTACTCCCTTCCAAGGTGAATCTCCATACTCCAAAAGGCTTAATGTTGAAGAGCGGTAAAAGAGCGGTTTATCTCATCCACGGTCATTCATGGCCGTATCCAGAAGCCTTCGGTGCCGATATCCTGATTATGGGCCATCACCACTTTGTGGTAGAGATGGTCGAGGACTCTGGGCTTCGATTGATCGAGCCGGTCTGGCTCGTTACAAGATGGGATAGGTCGAAGATTATAGCATATTTCCTTAAATCGAAGAGGTTAAAGGTGAAAGGGGATCCTATCGACTTCTTTAAAAGATCGTTTAGAATTACACCAAAAAACTCTCGCATCGTAGTCATGCCCACCTTCAACCCCCTACTGAAGGGTATGGCTGTGAATAGAGAAGCGGATACGAGGTATCTTGGACCCATATTTAGATCGAGCGCGATCGATATAGAAAAATCTGAGTTATACCTTCTCGATGGAACGTACTTAGGTTACTTATCTAACCTTAAGCACCTTTCATAAAACTAAAACCAGCTTAATCGAATTCGATTAAAATTTGATTAGTATTTGTAGCGATGCATCAATCGAACTCATACTCTTCGCCCCATCTCTTATAGACTTTATGTTCGACCTTCAGGATATCGAGGACCCTTCCTACAACGGTGTTAACAAGATCCTGAATCGTTTTTGGCCTTCCATAGAAAGATGGTGAGGCTGGCAAGATGTAAACACCGATCCTTGCCAACTTTAGCATATTCTCCAGATGGATCGGGCTCAGAGGGCTCTCCCGAGTAACGAGTATTAAGGGCCTACCTTCTTTAATGGTGACATCGGCAGCCCTTAGAAGGAGATTCTCCGAATAGCCACACGCTATGCCAGCGAGGGTCTTCATACTACATGGTATAACCACCATGCCATCGGTCTTAAATGATCCACTCGCTATAGGTGCAAACATATCGTCTATCTCATAAGTTACCGAAGCCAAGGATTTGATATCTTCAATGCTGTACTCAGTTTCTAGACCGATCAATCTTTTACAACCCTCTGTTAGTACCAGATGGGTTCTGATACCGATTTCTTTTGAAACCTCTAAAAATCTGAGGCCATAGATAATACCGCTAGCCCCACACATCCCGACGATTATCTGCAACTACACCACTTACTCCGTACTCCAGTTAAATCGTTGAGATACTTAAATAGATCGGAAAAGGTATAGAGGATTTTTGAAATTTCCATCCAAAGTCAAAAGTCAAAAATTAATAGCAAGCTTTATGTTAAAGAGAATTTTAAAGATGAAGGATGGAGTAAGAAGGTGGGAATTTGTCCGAGTTTGAATTCAAATATTTAAAATATGAGAAGGAGGGGAAGATCGCTTGGATAACGTTAAATAGACCCGAGAAACTTAATGCGCTCAATAGAGAAGCGTGGTACGAGATTTACAAAGCCATTGAGAAGGCTGAGATAGATGATGGGATATCTGCCATAGTTATAACGGGGAGCGGTAGAGCGTTCTGTGCGGGTTACGATATAAGTGAGTTCCCATCCCTATACAAAAATGCAAAGGATGCTTATGTAGCGTTCTTTGAGTGTTTGTATCCTACTTTTGAAAAGATATTGAGTAGCAAGAAGCTGGTAGTCGCTGCTGTAAATGGATTGGCGTATGGTGGTGGTTGTGAGTTGGTCATGGTCTGTGATTTGGTAATAGCTTCAGAAGATGCTAGATTTGCACAGCCAGAGGGGCGTTTGGGGATCATAGCACCGATGGCATCTGTATTTGGACCTTCCATTATCGATAGAAGAAAGCTATCTGAGTTGCTCTTTACTGGCAATCCGATATCGAGTAACGAGGCAGAAAGAATAGGCTTGGTGAATAAGGTTGTGCCATCAAATAGACTTAAAGATGCTGTAAAAGAGCTCGTTGAGAGTATCGATACTTCAGCGCCTATCGCATTGAGTACGATGAAGAAGATTATGAATAAACATTTGATCAACCAATTAAGAGATCTTAAAGAAGCGTTGAGTGATTTGATTTTGATAACATTTCAGACAGAAGACTTTAAAGAGGGTGTCGATGCCTTCCTCAATAAAAGGAAGGCCCAATGGAAAGGGAAGTGATGAAGTATATTTAACGAAGTTACTCTTTAGCGCTCTTTAATTTTGTCTGCCAAAGTTTAACGTAATCCTCTGGGGAGAAAGGGCATACTCTGATTACCCTTATAT
>JANXEG010000006.1 GCA_025058425.1 Nitrososphaerales archaeon | reverse complement strand
ACACCAAGCCTATTTATCACATGTAAAATTACATCTTTAGCAAATACGCCCCTTTTGAGTTGACCATTTACGACTACTTTAATCGTCTCAGGTACCCTTAACCATGTTTTGCCAAGAGCCATAGCTACAGCTACATCGGTAGCACCCATACCCGTAGCGAACGCTCCGACTGCACCGATCGTACATGTATGCGAGTCACCACCGATGATCAGTTCACCAGGGTTGGCAAAATCCTCAACCATCAATTGATGACAAATACCATTACCCGCTTCATAAAATATCGAGCCAGTTTCTTGGGCAAAGCGTCTAAGCTTTGCATGTTCATTACTAATTTCAGCCCTGTGGCTAGGAGCGACATGATCTATAAAGATGATGCACTTTTTAGGATTGAAGGGGTTCCTGTTAAGGTCTTTAAGGTAATTTATTACCAGCGGCCCACTTGCATCATGTGCGAAGCAGTAATCTACATTAACAGTCACGATCTCTCCAGCGGAAACACTTTTCCCCGCATGTTCACCTATTATCTTTTCACAAATTGTCTTACCCATCTTACTTAATCCTTTTTTCCAAGTACTTATTAACTTTTTATGTTAAGGGTATTAAAAGGGCTGAAGCATGCTATTAAGAATTAGGACGAAAGTTATCAAAATTCATCTACCATCTTCTTTTTACTTCATTTTCAATTTTGTATCATCTTACCAATCCTTCATAATACCAATCCGTTGTAAAAATTATTCGATGGACGATACTTTCTTCATTAGATCTTCCAAATTATTCAATCTTTCAAAACTCTCTATTAACTCAATTATATTCTTTGCATGATGGGGAGGGAGTACTCTGCAAGCGTTCTTATAGAATTTCTCCATCAAATCTTCATACTTTAAAGGGTTTTCTGGACTACTTCTTACATTCAACACTCTATGCTCATACACATTCCCATCATTCATCCTTATCTTTACCCAGCCTGGGAAGCGTTTCGGGAATTCAGAGTTAGGATCTTCTTCCCACTTCACCTTCTTCGCTAACTTCAAAATCTCTCTATTTTTAATCGCTTCATCACTAAAATCTTCGATTCCACATTCGCCTTTAAGGAGCATCAATGCAACTGTGTATGGTAAGCTGAACTTTGCATGGTACGGTGTCAAAGGGATTTCTTTCCCTTCACAAACAAGTTTAGCTGCATCCTTCGAAATAAAACATTGAATCTCATCGACCTTTTCAGCTTCGATGCCATATTCCTTCCTTAAATGTAATATGCAATCCATGTAAGAGTGGAGAATGTGGCAACAAGGGTAGAATTTAAATGTAGTTTTCAAAACCTCCCAATTCTTGCCCAAATCCTCACATAGCCTTTCTAAATTATAACCATTGCCTAAATAGCTCCTATAAATACCAAAACGGCCTTCCAACACCGTTCGAGGGCCTGTAAAACCTTTGCTAGCCATTTGGGCAGCTACTATGCCACAATGGTTGGCCCATCCGGGATGTAATTGCTTAACCTCTGTACCATCTGTAACGAACTCTTGAAGTCCTGCAGCCATGCTGCCACAAATCCCCATAGCGTTAACCATCTGCTCTACATCTAGATCAAGGATCTTTCCAGCGATAAGTGAAGCGGCGAAAGTTCCAACGATCGGTGTCGCATGGAGACCCCTTTTATGGAACTGAAATGGTGCTACCATCCCCAATCTGATGACAATTTCATATCCTGCGGCAGCAGCTACCAAAGCCGATTCTCCATCTACACATTCTTTCTCTCCAACGGCGAGTGTTGTGGGTATTACTATAGCGCTTGGATGTACTACAGCTTCTGTATGTGTATCATCAAAATCGAGAGCATGGGCCATCAGACCGTTGACCAATGCAGCATTCACCATGGGTAATTTGCCTCGAAATCCGATCAAAGAACTCTCTTCTTTACCATCCCATGATTTCACTACATCTACAACGATCTTTGCAAAACTCATCGTGGATGAGGCTAAGCAGATACCTATGGTATCTAAGAAGCGAAGTTTAATATTCTCAATAACCTTATTGGGTATATCTTTAAACGTGAGAGATTTGACCCATGTAGCCAACTTCTCTGAGTAAGATTGTGATAATTCCACCATTCATCCTCATTAAGATAAAAATTCTATATAACCTTTGACAGATGTTAGAATGGTGCTTTAAGAGGATTTTTCGAACTAGGATTTTAATGGAGCGGGTCTTCGCCTCTTCAATCTCCTTTCACTCAATATAAAGAATCTCTTAACCCTTTGAATCAGGAGGGCGGGATCGACACCTTTAGGACAGACGTGGCTACAACTACCGATAAAGTGGCAACGCCATACCCCATGTAGCGTATCTACAATCGTAAGCCTTGCACTCGGTTCAGAATCTCTATTATCCATTATATACCTGTATGCTTGAGCCAATGCATGTGGCCCTAAGAATCGGCGATCGATACTAACTGTGGGACATGCACTATAACAGAGACCACAATTTATACACGTAGCTGCCTGAACGAATTCTTCCCTCTCATTCGGGGTTTGTAAATATTCTTTATCGACCCCTTCCTCATTCCGAATTATGTAAGGTTTTACTGAAGCATGCTTTTTGAATAACTCTTCATGATCTACCACCAAATCACGGATGATAGGGTAGTTAGAGAGAGGTTCTAACGTTACTTTACCTTCTCCGAACCATTCGATCCTCGTTTGACAGGCAAGGGTTTCCCTACCATTTACTTTTATACCACAGCTCCCACATAGACCTGCCTTACATGCGTACCTAAAGGTAAGGGATGGGTCGAGCTCCTCTTTAATGTAAAGTAATGCGTCGAGGATCGTCATATTTTCACGTATTGGTATATCATACTCCATATAATATTGTGACCATTTTGATGGATCGAATCGAAATATTCTTAACTTTACCATCTTCAACACCCTAATACTTCCTTTCTGTAGGATGCCACCTTGTTATTCTTACTGGTATGTAACTTAACTTAGGTCCTTCTTTAGAGTAGAAGATCAACGTATGCTTTAACCAATTTACATCATCACGTTTAGGAAAATCAGCCCTATAATGGGCACCCCTTGATTCATTTCTATTTATAGCTGAGATTGTAATGAGCTCTGCAAGTATCAACATATTCTCTAACTCAAGCGCATTTATAAGTGAAGTATTGTAGTACCTATTGCCATCTCCTAAGTATGCTTTTGTGAACCTCTCCTGAAGTTGCTTTATCTTCGACAGAGCCGTTTCAAGACCTTCTCTACTCCTTATTACACTTACATACTCATCCATGATCGCCCATAGCGACCTTCTAATCTTATAAATACTCTCACCATCCTTCCTCGACAAAAGTTCTAGAATCTTATCCTCATTATTATCCATATCTTCCTTTAGAGTATCTGATGCTGGTGTCGATGCTGAGGTTGATGTTTGACCATCCTTCTCCAAATAATCGGCCACATCCCTACCTACCAACATTCCATAAACTACACACTCGGTCAACGCATTAGTACCCAATCTGTTCGCTCCATGAATACTGACACATGCAACTTCTCCCGCAGCCCATAATCCCTTTACACAAGTTCTTCCATGATTGTCCACATGGATACCTCCCATCATATAATGCTCAGACGGTCTTACGGGGATAGGGTCTTTAGCAGGGTCTAGGTCGAGTAGCGTCATCGTCGTCTCCTTCACGTTAGAGAGCCGTTCATTTATCACATCTTCACCAAGGTGTCTTAAGTCTAGTAATACATAACCTAATTTATCTTGAGTTTCGAAACCCCTCCCTTCCATAATTTCAAACATAATCGATCTTGAGACTATATCTCTTGGGGCCAATTCTTGCCTCTCTGGAGCATACCTTTTCATAAATCGTTCACCCTTCGCATTGATAAGATAGCCTCCCTCCCCCCTCGCTGCTTCCGTTATCAAATATCCATGTGGAACGAGGCCCGTTGGGTGAAATTGTACAAACTCCATATCCTTTAATGGTACTCCAATTTTGTACGCTAAAACCATTCCATCTCCAGTATTCTGGTCTTCGTTTGTAGTTGTGCGATAAATCCTTCCGAGCCCTCCCGTAGCTATTACTATTGCTCTAACCTTTATACCTACTATTATACCTCTTTTTATATCCAGAGCGGTTAAACCATTGACCTTATCTCCACTCACAACGATGGACATGGCAAAATGATCGTTAAGAAACTCTATGTTATCATACATTAAGCATCTTTCATATAGTGATTGGACTATGAAGTGGCCCGTTCGATCTCCAACGAATACCGCCCTCGGGAAGCTATGACCGCCCATCCTTTGGGCATTCTGTAGAGTCCCATCTTTGTTCCTCTCCCACGGTACTCCCCAATGCTCCAACTTTATGATTTCTTTAGGCGCCAATTGAGTAAACATCTCGACAGCATCCTGATCACAGAGGAAGTCTCCACCTTTTATCGTATCCCACGCGTGAAGTTCTGGACTATCACCCACCCATAAGGCGCCTGAAATTCCACCCCCAGCGACGACCGAGTGAGATCTGAGCGGGTGATACTTACTCATTACAGCTATACTTACTTTACTCTTACAGTTCGCTGCTATCTCAAGAGCAGCCCTTAACCCAGCGATACCACCACCGATGATCACCACATCATAATAGATTTTTTCCATCTTGTTTTTGTTAATATGATGGAAACATATACTTTTCCTTTAAATGTAGATTTCGTTAAAGTATTTTTATAACCTATCAATAATAAAGGGGGATGTTCCAAGATGCCCTCTTGCAACATGATTTCATATCGTTCTTTCAAGCCTTCTTAACACTCTTCGCCATCTTCGACCCCATCGGTGCCCTTCCCTTCTTCACAAGCCTAATGGCAAACCTCCCTCGATCGAGTCATGGCAGAATTATAAGAACGTCTTGCATCGTTTCACTCGGTATTCTCTTAACCTTTGCGTATTTGGGATTCTGGCTCTTTAAACTTCTTAACATTACGCTTAGTGATTTTAAGATAATCGGCGGGATAATACTCTTAGTCTTCGCAGTCAGCTACGTTATCGGTAGAGAGCATGAGAAAGTCCTCCCCAGTGCAGGAGAAAGTATTGCGATCTTTCCTTTGGCAACACCCTTACTCGCAGGACCGGGGAGTATAAGTATAGTGATGTTGATGGTCAATCCTCCATTTGGCCCTCTAACAACATTTGTAGTAATCGTATTGAACGTGATTTTGGCCTGGATCATATTGAGCCTCGGGATGCACATCTATAAGTTGCTCGGTAAGCAGGGATCGTCGGTAATTTCACGAATAATGGGATTGATCGTAGGTGCGGTGGCGATAAGATTGATAAGAGAGGGCTTCATCGAAGTGATCAGAGAGATCATCTAACCTCGAATAATATTTTTACTCGACTACAATTCGGTATAGCATTTCATAGTTAATGAAAAAGGTACATAAGGTTAAGAATGGTGAGATTGAATCTAAACCTTTATGTACCTTATGTGCCTTCATGTAAAGATCTGAGTAACGATACAATGGTGTTTGATCGATGTTTTCAATCAATGAGCTATATAACACACTCATAGGATCTGGGATTCTCTTATTCTTAATCATCATGTTGGTTGCAAGGGGATCGATTACACGCATCCCAATATGGAGCATAATGTCATTCACAGCATTCATTACAGTAATCTCCAACCTCGTCAACTTCGACGATCTTGGAGCTGTCATAGATATGGATGTGATACTGTTCTTAATCGGTATGTTCAGTATGGTCGGGCTTGCGGAATCTTCCGGTTTACTAAATGCCATTGCAGCATGGTTTATAAGCATCTTCAGGCGCAGAAGGGCTTTGATTTATGGTTCATCCTTACTCTTCGGTCTATTGGCGGCTATTGCAGTCAATGATACGATAGCATTGATGGGGCCACCGATCGCCTACACTATATCAAGAGTAGCTAAAATAAAGCCAAAGATGATGTTTCTTTTACTTGCTTTTTCGATAACGATAGGCTCGGTGATGACCCCTATAGGGAACCCTCAAAATATCTTGATAGCCATCGGATCGGGTATGGAGGCACCGTTCATCACCTTTATCTATAGACTTGCTATACCGACACTATTAAACCTCCTCATAACACCTTACCTTCTCATGAAGATGTTCAAAGTAAAAGAGGGTGAGGTAAAATTGATCTTGATACCTCACGAAGCCTTGAGGGATCGTAGAGATGCTACATTGGCAGCCATCGGATTGGCTTTGTCTATAGCGATACTCATTATAAACGATATCCTCGAGCTCCTGCATATGCCATACGTAGTTAGAAAAGGATTCATACCGTTTATCGTAGCGGCTGGAATCTACCCTTTCTCAAGTAACCCAAGGAAGCTTATAGCGAATGTCGATTGGGGCACGATAATCTTCTTCATCACCATGTTTGTAACCATGGAGGGCATATGGAGGAGTGGTGTCCTAACCCCATTGCTCAAAGTATTGTTAAGCTCAAAAGGTGATGAGATTGCAAGTATCTTTGGTATATCATTCTCATCGATTTTATTAAGCCAATTGATCAGCAACGTCCCCTTCGCCAAACTCTTTATAACCTATATGGAAGATTTAGGGTATGGTGTTAAGGATGTTGATGCATGGCTCACTCTCGCAGTCGCATCGACGATCGCCGGTAATCTGACGATTCTCGGTGCGGCATCGAATATCATCATACTTGAGTATTTGGAATCGAAGATGGAGACGACGATCAGATTCGTCGAGTTCTTAAAGTATGGCTCCCTTGTGACGATTGTGAATATGATCGTCTACTTACCATTTCTTATATAAATTTGTTATCTTAAGAATCTTAAGAATTTGTTATGATAACTCCGAACGATCAAAGTAATCCGTTATCTTTCTCTGAAAGAATGCCCGTTTTAATATCGAGCTATTGGCGATCCAATCTTCTGGCGGGATCGTTAATTTTGTACAGGCATACCTCCATGCCTCATTCAAATCGTCAAACGTTGCTGGAGCATTTCTCAGAGCACTTCTAACACTCTCTCTCACATTCCATACCCCAACCGGCAATATATAGCCAGGATGGATTTCCCTCAATAGTAATGCTGATGCCTGCTTCCTCTCCATTCTCAATCTTTCAGCCACCGCAAGACGGGCAGCATAATAACATCCTCCAACACTCGCATAGGTCGTTCTACCCCAATAACCTTCATAATCCCCCATCAATGCGGGTTCTTTACCTCCAACATTCCACGTTGTACCCGGAAACCAGGCCTCGATCCATTCGAAGGACCAATTTCCAGGCATCAGGATCACGATGAAGATATTATCAAGATTTTTGAAACTATAAACTCTATATTCATCGATACTATTATACTGCTTTATCTCATCTATCAATTTAAGAGATATGATGCTATCCACAGCTGTAATGCTCCATCTCGTAGGAACGAGCTTTCTACGTGCTCCAATCCCCAACATACCTATACTGAAAGCCCTTTGTATTCTCGTGACGAGTACACCTTCATCGTAAAGTTTGTAAATGGCATCCGCAGCTTTTAAATCACGATCATAAAAGGCCTCTTCGATTCTACGATCTACACTCACATTCCCTACACTTAACGACTTTAGCGGTGCTGAAGGGCCAAATGGTTGAGTCTCTTCACTTAAGCTCAGTACCTTTCTCGGCCTCTTCATGAATACCGCTTCTGCATCGATAGATCTCTCACCCATCGCAAGCTCCTGTAATGTCTCAAGTAATCGATCACCCCTTTGGGCATTAAAGATGCTCATCCTTACTTTACCACGGATTAAAGAGAAACGATAATCGATGATATCGTAAATCGATTTACCGATCCAATCTTCGGGAGTATCGAGTATCTCCGTACTTCCAAAGTACGGAGGGATCATCGGGCCAATATACACCTTCGGATAACCGATCCTACCTACGAACACACTTGGTGGAGTAGAGCCATGGATATGATCGTTGAGCAAAGGCTCATATTTGATCATGGATTGGGCTTTTACAATGATTGGGCATCGAACCTTACCACAAAGCATGCGACCGCCCTTACAGAGTAAGCACAGATTTGTGGAAGATTTACTTACAATTTCAATACTCCCCACTAATTCTCCTAGACCTTCAACCGAAATTAGATCACTTAGCCACTTCACAGTACCCTTAGACATGCGCCTTTTACCTTATATATGGTAATGATGTGATTTAAGTATTAAAGTGAAAAGTCGATGCGAAGCGAAGATAGAATGTTAAAATGTTAATGAGAATATGATGGAAGGAACGAAATGTTCGGTGTGAATAGATCACAAAAGCCCTTCAGGAAGCTTTAAGTATTTTGATGATTTAACTAAAGATGCGCAATGGTATCTAACCTTATACTACAGGCTGGTCTTGAATCTCTCTTACTACTCTTACCATTATTGATATGTTGTATGCTCATGCCTATGCTTCGACAACGTGCTGAAAGTAGGGCTTTAACTGGCTATCTCGAGATGGATGCATGGTTCACTCCACAAAACATCTCGGAGAGTTTCGAACTTATAAAGAAGCTCACAAAAGAATGGAAGAGTGAAGTGAAGCAAACTGGTATGAATATCTTTAGAAAGCAACCCAGTCAAGATGTATCCTTCATAACTGTGGAAGAGATAGAACCTCGATTACTCAAAATGAATAGTAAGAGCGAAGGTGGTGTCGTCTTCGAGTTGACCGAAGTCGAAGGTGGTGGAACGTTCATTAGAACCACATATAGCCCTCAAGCTAGATCACGAATCCAATCATTAAAGGCCCGCCTCCCACTCAAAGTATATACGATGAAGAGTTGTGCAAAGTGTGGTAGGATGTTACTTTCAGATTTTATCCATTGCCCCTACTGTGGTGAAAAGCAGGTAGTTACATAATGAAGCGCTGGGAGTTGCTATTGGCGCATAACCACTGGATTACAATAGGTTATAGGGGCAAAGATCTTAAACTCTGTGCCCGATGTACGGGAGTGGTACTCGGTTTTACGAGTTTATTGATTCTATCCATGAGTTTCGACTTGGGACCCTTCCTTTCTTTACCACTCATCTATCAGATCATTCTCTGTATCTTACTTGCATTACCCGCCATCCTCGATTGGATAACACAATCGTGGCAAATTAGAGAGAGCAATAATCCATTAAGGTTGGTTACCGGATTCTTCAAAGGATTGGGTATTTCGCTCTTATCGATGATTTCAATACCGCTATCTTATAAAATTCTACTCATCATTTCAATCGCGGGGTTGACAGTCAACCTCGGTTTAAAGCAGAATCGATTATAATGAACATCTTCTACCTTGCACATAGTAAATGTTGCAACGATGGGCAAAAAATGATTAAATACCTTTATCATATCCAATGGATGTAGATTGAAGATTTGGATCGATATACTCACACCTAAGCAAGCGTTATTCTTCCAACCACTTGTAGAAGAGTTGGAGAGGATTTGTTACGATGTATTCGTAACATCACGCCATTACCGTGAAGTAGAGTTATTGATAAGGAGGATTGGTATGAGAGCTACATTTATTGGTGAACATGGAGGCGGTGATCTCTATCAAAAACTTATCACAAGTAGTGAAAGGATCATTCGACTCGCAAAGGTTGTAAATGAAGAGTGCCCTAATTGTGCGATATCCTTTAGCTCACCCGAATGTGCCCGCACTTCGTATGGGCTCGGAATAAAGCATATCTGCATCAGCGATTCCCCTCATGCAGAGAGTGTATCGAAGCTCACCATACCTCTATCATACTATTTATTAACGCCATGGATTATACCAGTATCCGAATGGGTCAAGTATGGAATATCGAAAGAAAGGGTCATCAAGTATCGAGCTTTGGATCCGGTAGTATGGATAAGGCGAAGGAAGTATGCAGCTACGCTTGAATTAAACCTTGATAGATCAAAGAAGACGATCACGGTTCGATTACCAGAAATTAAAGCTTCATACCTCCTCAACATCGATAAAGATATCTATATGAAACTATTGGATCGAATCATTTCACATTTCCCCGATTGTAATATTGTAGCCCTATGTAGGTATAGTGATCAGATCGAAGAACTCGATGCTCATTATGGATCGAAGCTCATCATCCCTAAGGATGGTTTCGACGGAGTTAGCATACTCTCTCACACAGACGTGTTTGTAGGGATGGGTGGTACTATGAATGCTGAATCGGCCTTGCTCGGCATACCGACGATATCCGCATACCCCGGAATCACCCATTACGTTGAAAAGTATTTAATAAAGAATCGATTGGTGATAAAACCTCAAAGTATAGAAGGTGTGGTACAGAATTTAGAAAGGCTTCTTAAAGATGAAGAGTATAGATTAAATTTAAAGAGGAGGGCGGAGCGCATTTTGAAGAGAATGGAAGATCCGATAAGCAAGATCGTTTCAATCATCGAATCGATAAAAGGAAAACTTAATCAATAAATAATCGAATATTAAATAACGGTAGCTCGGATCAGCCCGGTGGAGAAGGATGTTTCGCCGAATGTAGTGGTCAAGCAAGGCCTCGCCCTTGAATACCGGCCTTTGGAGCCGGTGACGGCAGTTCGAATCTGCCCCGGGCTACCATCTTCAATATTCATTTTGATGATTCCTTGCCATCCTTAAGTAGAAGGGGAGTAAGAATTTATCGAAGATGATTACTAAGACCCATGGTTCGAGGATGGAATTTTAATCTATCAAAGATCGAATCTATAAGATGATGAGAAGATTTCTCATTCTTCTTAGCGGGCCCGCGGGGATTCGAACCCCGGACCTCCGGCTCCGCAGGCTTACGCAAGATTCATCTTCGACGCCCTATCCATACTAGGCCACGGGCCCCATTAGTATAGAACTGTCCATTAAGAATAACCTTTCTGTCATCTGATAGCATTAAAGGAAGTTTTATCCATCATTCTGTCGATCTAGATCTGCCTTTTAAGTAACTCTAAAACTCTCGGTATACCTATATCAACGATGTATGGCCCCAATCTAGGCCCTCTATCAGAACCTAAGATCGCTTTGTATAAGAGTTTGAAAAACTCAGGGGGATCGATACCATTCCTCCTCGCGATCTGGAAGATTTCACTTTGAATCTTCTCGGGATTCGTTTCTTTTGATAAAAATTCTATAAGCTCCTTGATCGAATTTGCCTCTTTCTCCGATAGTGTAAGTTTGATCGGTTCTATCGACTTAAAATCTTCGACCCAATTTATCGCCAATTTGATCCTTTCATTAAGTTCATTCGTCGCTTGCTTTATTATGCCATATTTAACCAGTCTTTGAATTACATACTCTACCCGATTTTCTGGAGGGGCAAAGGATGCGAGTTGAATCAGCAATCTCTGTGGTACATGTATCTGTGGTTTAGAGGGTGGATTTAGATGATTAACATACTCGTATAAGCCTTTAAGTTGCCTTAACTTGGCCGGATTATCGATCTTCAACCTTCCGAAGTACACATCCTCAAGGGCATCATATTCATCCATATAGTTGAGGATATCTTCAACCGCAAGATTTCTTGTACCAGCGATCCTTTTGAACATCAAGAGCATTAAAGATTGTGGAGTGCCATACCTCAACCATGTCTGAGGGGTAAAGACATTACCTAAAGATTTCGAGATCTTTCTACCCGATTTATCAAGAAAGAGTTCGTAACGGACGTGGAATGGATGGGGATAATTCAATATTTCATCAGCTACCCAATCATTCACCCTTACAGAATCTGCAATATCTTTACCGTAAGCTTCAAACCTAATATCGAGGGCTGACCAACGGGCTGCAAATTCGACCTTCCAACTCAACTTCCCCTTACCTTTCGTCACATCGACTTCACCTTCATATCCACAACCATCGACCCAACGATTACCGATCCTTGCTCCACAACACCGATAGAGTACTTTTTGCTCCTCCTTTATGTATTGATAGGCTTCAGCTAGGTAAATCCTTCCACAATTCTCACAGATTGGGAAGTATGGTAGGACCTCCTCAAACTTCCTTTGTCCAACCATTTCTGCGATCTTCTTACCGATGGTTTGGGAGTTCTCCAATATCAAGAGGATCGATTTATTGAGGATTCCGCTTTTGTAAGCTTCAGCACCACTTTGAAAATTATACTTTATATTCAATCGATCGAGTGAATCGAGTAACATACTGCTCATATGTGCACCATAAGATCGATGGCAACCGAATGGGTCTGGTATCGTGCACACAGGCCTCGCTAAATACTCATTCAACCATTCGGGCATACCTGAAGGTACCTTTCTTAAACCGTCCATATCATCGGAGAATGCGATGAGCTCAGATCTGTAACCGAGATTTTCTAGGGCCATCTTCACACCGTATGCACGGACAGCATCACTCAAACTCCCCACATGGGGGATGCCAGATGCACCTAAACCACTTTCGACTCTGATATTCGAAAGTGATCTACCTAAACTCTTTTCTCTCTCTACGATCTTAAAGGCCACTTTATCTAACCACGTCCCTCTACCAATTACCACACCACTATTATTAGTATCAACCATCTGATTCTACCCCAATCGCTTTACCATATACGGCCCTTCCAACTCATATCCTAATCTTCGATAATACTCTCTAGTCCCTATAGCGCTTATTACAACCATCTTCTTTGCATCGAACTCTTCTAGAGCGATTCTTTCCGCTTCTTCCATCAACGCCATACCATAACCACGGTGCTGCCAACTCCTTTCATCCTCATCACCCACAGGTACCGATCTACCATAAACGTGCAACTCTCTAATCAAGCACACCTTTTGATCTTTAATTTCTGGTCTATGGGCATAGGGTGATGGGATTCTTAACCTTACAAATCCTATCAGTATATCATTTGATGTATCTTCGTACGATAGAAAGATCTCTAGACCATTCGATGCCTCATAACTTTCACGTAAGAGCTTTACATGATCGAGATTCACCGAATAGCCACGCCTGATCTTCAACCCTACTTCTCTACACCGAATACACTTGCACGATAGACCCCTCCTCGCCATCTCCCTTTGAACGATCTCCCTCAAATTGCCATGCTTTACACCAGCCACAATTTCATGTGATGGTATCTCTCTATTGATCCTCATGATCCTCACCCACCGAGGCACGATCTTCTTCACTTCAATTATCAGATCGATCAACGTATTCAAATCGTAAGGTGAATAGATACCGTCTTTATACCATTCATAGAGTGTCGTACCTTCCAATACTAGAGTTGGATAGATCTTTAACATGTCGGGCTTAAATTCGGGCTCGTTGAACAGTCTGTAAAAGTCTTTAAGATCACTTTCGTAATTAGAGCAAGGTAAGCCTGGCATCATATGTGCACCGATCTTGTAACCAGCATCCTTCGCGATGCGGAACGCTTCTATAACATCCTCTAAACTATGCTTGCGTTGAATCACATTAAGAACTCTTTCATTAAGGGTTTGAACACCTATCTCTACACGTGTACAACCATAACTAAGCATGAGATCCACATGCTTCTCTTTACACCAATCCGGTCTCGTCTCTATCGTTAGACCTACATTTCTTATCTTTGCAGTCTCAGCCCTTTTTATCGCCTCTTCTAACGATGTTGATGTATATTGATTGAGTGCATCATAGCAACCCTTTATAAAGTACATCTGATAATCTGGGGGGAAGCTGAGGAATGTGCCTCCCAGTATGATCAATTCGATCTTACCGATTTTATGGCCTAGATCGGAGAGTTGCTTTAACCTATTTGTAACCTGCTCGTATGGATCATAGTTGTGTTGAGCGGCCCTTATAGATGCGGGCTCCTTGCCCGAATAGCTTTGAGGAGTGCCAAACTTGACACCCCCTGGACAGTAAATGCAAGTACCATGGGGGCAAGGCATAGGTTTGGTCATGACGGCGATCATGGCAATCCCCGATGCGGTCCTTACGGGCTTCACCGTGAGTAGATCTCTGAACCTCTCACGAACCTGAGGAGAGAGTTTGGAGATTATCGAAATATTGTTCGGTATCGATTTTAGACCGTACTTCTTACACACATCTTTTTTTATTCGAATAAATTCTCTAAAGGTGATAAAATCCTTTTTATTTAAGATGGCTACTATATCGGCCAACGCCTGCTCATAAGCATCTGAAACTTGCCTGTACATCCTTGAGCCGACCACTCACCTTTTAGTAATGCTGAACGGTCTATTAATGTTAATATGGTCAATACGGTTTAAAATCCTTCTATATAAAGAGGGAGATGCAGAGTTTGAATATTAAAGATTCGGTATCAATTAGGCCAAATTCCCATATATTCAAAGGTCTTAACAACGTCATCGAGCCCCATCTCTATCAACTTCTCCCTCTTGGGTATGCCTCGCTCATCAAAACCCCTAAGCTCATAGTACCATGAAAGTAATTTATCGTAATCTTCAAGCTTTATACGATGGCCTTTGAAAGGTCCATTTGGTAATGGTTCTTCGAACCACCTTGGAGGTACGTAATCTAACTCTCTACTATAGTATCCTAATTCTCTCACCCAAAAAGCTCGGGTTAAGCAGAATACCCTTTCAGCAGCTTTAAGTATTGTTTCTGTCGTGAATGGATAACCCGTAGCCAATGTCATGAACTTTGAATAATAATCATAAGGAAGGTCCAATTCGACGAATGGGAAACGGCAGACACTCATCATATCGAAGCTACTACGTATATTTTGAAGTTCGATCACTTTAGCTACCTTCTCCTTACTTATACCCAAACGATCATTCTTTACCTCCCATGAGATTATAAAACATCTTTTGTGATGTGCGCCGATGTCACTTGTACCATAGGCTAAAGCCATTCCGGGCGCGGCTCGAGATTCGTAAGCGCTGATCTCCATACCTTTTACATGCATCGCAAACTTCTCCGACCCCTTCCCGATCTTCTTCGATGCATTTCTTACACCTTCGGCCAACAAATCACCGAAACCGATTCTGTAACCTATCATTTCTAAAAGCTTTATAGCGGCATCTTCATTACCAAATTTTAACTCTAAACCATCTAAATCCGTTTTATCGATCAAACCTCTTTCATAACACTCCATAGCGAATGAAATAACCGAGCCTGCAGAGATCGTATCCATGCCAAGATCATCACAAATATAATTCATCTTAAGAACGGGCTCCAGAGGTGCTATACCACACCCTGAGCCGAGCATGGCTACATTTTCATAATCGGGTACAACTTCTAAGCCAGCGTATCGACCTTCATTCACCCGGGTGATATGTCCACAGGCCATTACACAACCAAAGCACGAACTCACACCTACTTTCAACTCCTCCATTCTATTGCCATCGATCTCGTTCGCACGTTCGAACATGCTCTCTTTCATATTTCTTGTTGGTAGGCAAGAGTTTTCATTCGACCAATCTATGGTGAACATCGTCCCTTGCCTCATCCACATATCGTACATGGGCGATTTACGTAATTCTTTATGAGCTTCATCTGTGATCTTTCTAAGACCATCGGGATCGGCGACAGGGATTTCTTTAGAGCCAGAGATACAAAGTGCTTTAATATTCTTACTACCCATTACAGCACCAATACCAGATCTGCCAGCAGCCCTGCCAGATTCGGCCATGAGCGAGGCGAACCTTACAAGCCGCTCACCAGCCGGTCCGATTATTAAATTCAAATTACTTTTACCATGGTCTTTACGTAGAATTTTATCTGTTTCAAAGACGCCTTTACCCCATAGGTGTGAAGCATCTCTTAACTTAACGTCACCATCTTGAATATGAATGTACGTAGGTTTTTCACACCTACCTTTTAGAATCAATACATCCATACCCGCCCTTTTAAACGCAGGATTGTATATAGAACCACAATTACTATCAGCCCAACCACCGGTCAAGGGACTCTTCGTTTCAATATCGAGTTTACCAGAGCATAGTAAAGGCAGGCCAGTCAAAGGACCTGATGAGATAACCAACAGATTGTCTGGACTCAAAGGATCGACTTTAGGAGGGAGCCTATCCCACAGAATCTTTGCACCGAAACCCCTCCCACCAATATAATTCATTGCCAGATCCTTAGGAAGTTCTTCACTATAATACCTACCCTTCGTTAGATCGATGGTCAGAATCCTTCCGACCCATCCACCCTTGATCCATGACGACATTATGCGATAGTGGTTGATTGTGAAGATAAAAGCTTTTCTGATTTTGATTTAGATTTAGCTCGATGCGTAGAATAGATTTATCATTAAAGAGATTTACTACACAATCTTTGTTTGAATGAAGGTAAAGATTTATTAATAAACGAGCAGTAAACTTCGAGGAGGCGCATAAAAATGTCAGAGGAAGAGTTTGAAGAGGAGTTCGAGGAGGAGTTCGAGGAGGAGTTCGAAGAAGAAGGGTGGGAGGAAGAGCTAGAAGAGGAGGAGGAGTTTTAACCCCCTGAACCTCCTAAACGACCCCCTTAGAATTGAAGTAAATGGTACGTAACATAGGGTTTATTTAAGAGTATTGTGAAGTATAGAGGTGAGTGAATATGAAGATAACTTTATCTGTAATTAAAGCCGATGTGGGCAGCCTCGCAGGGCATCACATGGTCCATCCACAACAGATAGAAGAAGCCTCTAGAGAGCTCCAAAAGAGTAAAGATGATGGCCTACTCATCGACTTTTATGTTACAGGTGTAGGTGACGATCTTCAGCTTATAATGACACATACTCAAGGCGTAGATAATCCAAAGATACATGGATTGGCATGGAACGTGTTCACGAAAGTTACTGAAAATGTATCTAAGAAACTCAAGCTGTATGCTGCTGGTCAGGACCTCCTCTCTACAGCGTTCTCGGGAAATCTTAAGGGCATGGGTCCAGGTGTAGCCGAAGGGGAGATCGAAGAGAGGCCCAGTGAGCCCATAGTGATCTTCATGGCAGATAAGACCGAGCCGGGCGCTTGGAACCTACCTTTATACAGAATATTTGCAGACCCGTTCAATACTGCTGGATTGGTCATCGATCAAAACCTCCATGGGGGTTTCACATTTAGAGTGATGGATGTAATGGAGGGAAAGATGATCGATCTTCACACACCCGAGGAGAGTTACGATCTGTTAGCGTTGATAGGCACACCTGGCAGGTATGTGATTCAATCTGTCTATCGAAGGTCAGATGGCTTACTCGCAGCTGTAGCCAGTACAACGAGGCTCTCTTTGATCGCTGGGAGGTATGTGGGTAAAGATGATCCAGTACTCTTCGTAAGAGCTCAACATGGTTTACCAGCGGTAGGTGAAATATTGGAAGGCTTTGCGATGCCCCATTTAGTAGCTGGTTGGATGAGAGGTTCTCACCATGGTCCTTTAATGCCCGTTGGATTAAAGAATGCGAGATGTACACGATTTGATGGTCCTCCAAGAGTTGTAGCCCTTGGCTTTCAATTAAATCAAGGTAAACTCATAGGCCCAGCCGATCTATTTGATGATCCAGCGTTTGATTTATCAAGGTTGATAGCTAATCAGATTGCAGACTTTATGAGAAGACATGGTCCATTCATGCCCGCACGTTTAGGGCCTGAAGAGATGGAGTACACAACACTCCCAACTATACTAAAGAAGTTAGAATCGAGGTTCAAGCATATCCCTTGAAGGCAAATTGACAACACTCCGCACACCACTTTTTTTAATCAACTTTAAGAATTATTCTGAAGTGCTGGGGGAAAGGGCGATAAGACTCGCGAAGAGTGCTGAGTCTGTAGCAAGAGATTTGAATGTTGAGATCGCCATCGCACCACCCATACCGACTTTAGCACTCGTTGCGAAGTCCGTATCTATTCCGATCTTCGCTCAACACGTAGATCCAGAGAAGATGGGAAGTACCACGGGTGCGATTGTACCCGAAGTCGTAAAGTCGATAGGTTGCATAGGTTCATTGATCAACCATAGTGAAAAAAGAATTCCACCATCGAGGATCCAAGAGACTGTAAAGCGACTTAAGGATCTTGGAATGTACTCGATGGTTTGTGCGAGAACGCCAGAAGAAGTTGCTCTATTTACAAGTTACGATCCAGAGTTTGTAGCTATCGAGCCTCCCGAATTGATTGGAAGTGGTATAGCGGTCTCCAAAGCCCGGCCAGAAGTTATAACGGAGTCTGTAGAGATTGCAATGAAAGTAAATAAGAATGTGAAGATCGTCTGTGGTGCAGGGATCGTTGCCAAAGAGGATGTAGATGCCGCACTCCGATTGGGCTCTAGAGGAATACTCGTAGCGAGCGGTATCATCAAATCTTCAAATTGGGAGGAGAAGATTAGAGAATTAGCTGAGCCTTTGACTCGATTTTAGTCACAATCCTTTAACGAGTTTTATAGTCTTATATGCATAAAGAGCTAAAATCTAACTTAAATTAAACGAGCTTTTCAGCTCTTCTTTTGATAATGTTTAATAATTTCAAAGATAAATATTAAACATATTTTGCGGGCAGGGATTCTGTTTGGAGAAGACTGAAAAGATCTGGTTAAATGGAAGGTTTGTGGATTGGGAGGATGCGAAGATACACGTGCTAACACATAGCCTTCATTATGGTGTAGCGGTCTTCGAAGGGTTAAGATGTTACAAGACCGAGAAGGGGCCAGCTCTATTTAGAGGCAAGGATCATATCAGGAGGCTCTTCGATAGTGCTAAGATCTACATGATGAAGATACCATATTCGCAGGATGAAATTCTTCAGGCCGTTAAAGATACGATTCGTATCAATAAAGTAGTTGAGTGCTATGTAAGGCCGATCGTCTATTACGGTTATGGGGAGATGGGCTTAAACCCCTCAAAGAACCCGATCGATGTAGCGATCGCTGCATGGCCGTGGGGTGCTTATCTAGGAGAAGAGGGGTTGATCAATGGTATAAGGTGTAAGATCTCAAGTTGGAGGCGTATCGACGGAAGGATTATGCCATCTAAAGCTAAGATATCTGGAAATTACGCTAATTCTATATTGGCAAAGCTCGAAGCATTAAAGTGCGGGTATGATGAAGCTATCATGTTGAATTTGAATGGTACCGTAGCTGAAGGGAGTGGTGAGAACATATTTATCGTTAAAGATGGTATTTTGATGACCCCGCCACTCGATTCAGGCGCCCTTCCGGGTATTACACGCGATTCCGTAATGAAGTTGGCTAGAGATATGAATCTATGCGTAATCGAGAAGGATATCACCCGAGAAGATCTATTTTTGGCGGATGAAGTATTCTTTACGGGTACCGCAGCCGAAATCACTCCCATTAGAGAGATTGATAATGTAACCATCGGAAGGGGCACTCGTGGCCCGATAACTGAAGCACTTCAAAAGAAATTTTATGAGGTTGTAAGAGGAAAGGATCCCAAATATTATGCATGGCTCGATTTCATAGATTGATGATATCGATACAAATCGATATAAATCGATAGATATCATCGGGTAGGATGAATGTATCTTCAGCTTATCGGTAAATGATGGTAGAGTTATAATCTTATTCGAGAATTAAAATTCGTAGTGAGCGATAAGGAATAACAAATAACATTAACAATACTTAAATGTGTGAAATTACTAAAGTGTGTGGGTAATAGGAATTGGTTAACGAATTGTACGTTGGGGAGGCTCTGATAGGATCGGGGGATGAGGTAGCCCATATAGATCTCATTATAGGTGATAAAAGGGGGCCTGCTGGAATTGCCTTTGCGAATGCCTTCTCCAATATTTCTATGGGCCATACTCCATTGTTAGCGGTAATTCGGCCGAATCTCCCACCAAAACCTTCGACATTGATCGTTCCTAAGGTGACGATCAAGAGTTTAGAGGATGCGAATAAGATCTTCGGCCCGGCGCAGATGGCCGTAGCGAGGGCCGTTGCCGATGCGGTTGAAGAGGGGATAATACCGAGGGATAAATGTGAAGACTGGGTAGTTATAGCATCGGTATTCATCCATCCTCAGGCAAAGGACTTTAGAAAGATCTATCAATATAATTATGGTGCGACGAAGACCGCATTAAGAAGGGCTCTTTCACATTACCCACCCGTAGAAAAGGTACTTAAAGAGAAGGATAGAGCGGTTCACCCGATAATGGGCTTTAGAGTCCAGAGGTTATGGAACCCCCCTTACCTTCAAGTCGCTCTAGATCTTGATTCATTCGAAGAGGCTGCGAATATTATCAATGCGCTTCCGATTAGAGAAAGGATACTACTTGAAGCTGGTACACCCTTGATTAAAAAGTACGGTGTCGGAGTTATTGAGAAGATTAGAGAAATAAGAAGGGACGCTTTTATAATCGCCGATCTTAAAACGATAGATGTTGGAAGGCTTGAGGTTAAAGAGGCGGCCGATGCGACCGCAGATGCCGTATGTATCTTAGGAGTCGCATCGAATGAAACTATAGAGAGGGCGATCCTTGAGGCCCAAAAGCAAGGTATCTACTCAATCCTCGATATGATGAATGTCGATGACCCTATAGTTAAACTTCGTTCCTTAAGGATAAAGCCCGATGTAGTTCTTTTGCATAGAAGTGTAGATGTTGAGGCAACGGCAAGAGAGGAGGGAAGGCCATTAGAGACCAGATGGGGCAATATATCAGAGGTTAAAAAGATTGTAAAGATGGTAGCCGTCGCTGGAGGGATTACTCCTGAAGTTTCGAGAGAGGCTTTAAGTAGTGGTGCAGATATCATCGTAGTCGGTAGATATATTATAAGGAGTAAGGAGCCGAGAAGGGCGGCCGAAGATTTCTTACAATATATGCCAGCAGATGCCGATACTATGAGGTTAATACTCGATGAAGACGAAGTCGTCGGAGAATAATAATATTTTCATCACATCTTTTTCTCAACCTCCACCTCCTCTCTTAATTTGATCATTACGCATAATAGTTAATAGTTAGAATAAAAGCCCAAACGTATTTCCCGTATTTGATAACATATTCGATGATTTAAGCCCCTAAAAAGCCCCTAAAGCCCTAAAGAGATATTCTTGAGGATCGGCAGCTATGAGGATTGATGGGGCCGGCAGGATTTGAACCCGCGACCTCCAGCGCCCGAGGCTGGCATCATACCATGCTAGACTACGGCCCCATTTGCCCCATAAACATCTGTTCTGTAAAGTGTTAATAATGGTTTTCTTTTGCTAAAGTATGGCGTATTTTTAAAAGTAACCTTCATAAACACTAAGTAGAATAAAAAATAAAAAGCCTTCCAACGCTCTTCTAACTAATATGCGAATCATTCTGGAGCAAGATATTATTTCTAAATTTCCAGACCTTAAGGTCCTAATTCAGCCTATAAGAGGATTAAAGGTGGAGAGATCGAACCCTCAACTCGAAGAGTTTAAGGAACAGGTGTATAAGAGAGTTAAGGAAGAATATACGTTAGAAGGGTTAAAGGATATCAAAATATTCAGACTTTATCGTGATTTCTTTTGGAAGATTGGTATAGATCCTACGAAGATACGCCCAGCTGCGGAAGCGTTGATCAGAAGGATCTTAGGAGGGAAAGGGATTCCTCAGATCAATACCGTCGTAGATACGTACAATTTAGTTTCTATCAACACCGGAATCGCACTGGCAGCCTTCGATATGAGTAAATTGAAAGGGGATTTAAGGATGAGGTTTGCACGCCCGAATGAAAGGTTCCTCGGCATAGGTATGGATCAACCTATGGTCTTGAAAGGCTGTGAAGTAGTAGTGACCGATGAAGATAATCTAATTGCCATATATCCTTATAGAGATGCGGATTTTTCAAAGGTTACCGAAGAGACTAGAGATGTCCTGTTTATGGTGTGTGGTGTTCCAGGTATAGATGAAGAGAAATTGGAGGGTGCGAGAAGGTTAGTATTCGATTATATAAATAAATTTTGTAGACGAGTAGAATGAATAAGATAGCGATACTGGTGGTTTGAATTAAGACTCAATCGGTTCGATCGATGCAACACACGATTTTATTTTTCTCATCCTATAAATTGCTAGAGTTAAATACTAATTGTTTAAAATAGCTTATGAGTATGCAACCATCTTCTAAGAGGGCTAAAGCGATCTACTCCGTTATTGCATCCCCAAATAGGTTAGAGATATTACGTATTTTGAACACGAAAGGTCCTTTAACCTACTCAGAACTTAAGACACTCTCCGGATTTAAATCGAAGAAGGAGTCTGGGAAGTTTGCTTACCATTTAAGAAAGTTGGTCAAACAGATGCTCATTACATTAAATCGGTCGGAGAGGAGATATACCATTACAAATCTTGGGAGGCTCATCCTTAACTTTACCCGACAGATCGAGGAGCGGTCTGCTATAGAAAGTGGGAAGCTTCACGTCAGAACTTCACGCCATACCATGGAAGAATTCAATCCGGATAAAATACTGCAATCTTTAGTAAAAGAGGCTGGTATGCCTGTAGAGTTAGCTGAAAAGATCGCCAGTGAAGCTGAAGCGAGGCTCCACAAATTCCAAACGATGTATCTAACTGCACCGTTGATTAGGGAGTTTGTGAATGCTTTACTCATAGAGCATGGCTATGAAGAATATAGGCATAAATTGACCAGACTCGGGATGCCAGTGTATGATGTTACGGAATTGATAAATAGGGTCAGTAACTCAACCTTGGCCATCGAATCCTTATTCGCCCAGACGGCCCGCTCGGTCTTCTCCGAATATCTGCTACTCACACAGATACCGAGAGATGTGGCAGACGCCCACCTTTCTGGAGATATACACATCTCTAACGTAGGGAGCTGGGCTTTGATGCCAGATACCGTACTGATAGATCTAGCGCATATACATACAAATGGTATAAGCTTGAGAAATAAGCTACTCTCCGCGCCACGCATATCTCAACCGAAAAGTTTCGAAGAAGCGATTTCAGCTTGGATAACACTCTCTACATTGTTAGCAAGAGAAGTATCGAATGAAATCTCATTCGAAAATTTCGTAAGTTACTTAGCAACACATACTTCTGGAATTAAAGAGGAAGAATTGAAGGAGGAATTGAAGAGAAGCTTCTTATTCATTTCATCCGTTGCAAATGATGAATATGATAAGCCCATAATTTCGATTCGGTTGATGGACCGACCGACAGATGAATTAAAGATCGATGATTCACTTTACTACAGAGTGTTAGAAGGGGTCTTCGAAGCTTACAAGGATTACATAGATAGAGTGCCATTACCTAAAGTCAAACTTATTACCATACTTACCAATCCATCGACGGTAGCACCTCTATCAGAATTTATTACATCGATCATCAATGCGGGCGGAAGTTTGGCGGTGAGTACTCAGCCAGAATTCGTCCATACTTACTCAGGGTTAAGAGGTGATATAGTGCTATCGAAAGAAGTTAGCGATACCATCATACTTCATTCACTTTCGATAAACCTTCCTCGGCTTGCCTACGAGTCGAGTTATGATGAGACGTACTTTAGAGCAAAACTTGCACTACTCATACAACTTGTATTAAATGCGTTCGTTACACGAAAAAGATTACTGAATAACATCATCGATAAGGACCTACTCCCCGCCCTAAAGTACAATACTACAACCTCTCGAATGACCATGCCCTTCATCATCAATATGGTGGGATTGGATGAAGCTATTCTTAACTTATCTGAAGAAACGATGACACCTATGGATAAGAGGAAGTTGGAGGAGAAGATATTGAACACTGCCATAGAGGTGGCTAACGATAAAGCGGAGAAGATCGGCGAAAGGGCAGGGGTTTCGATCCTGGTCGATGAAAGTGGGGCAAGGTTTGTTGCACTCGACTCAGAAAGGTACGGAAAGGCTGTATCTGGAATGAAGAGGAAAGAATATTCACAATCACCTAGACTTACAGTATCAAAGTTGTTCGATCAAGAGATGATGAAGGGGCTCGATTTATACTTTAAAAAGTTGAATGGTGGATTCTCGATATCGATCGATGTATTCGAAGAGCTATCATCAGAAAATGTCGAAGAGTTATTACATAGGGGTATGAATCATTTAGCCCACTTTAAGATTGGTAGAGTGACTTCAATATGTACAAATTGTGGTATGAAGAATATGAAAGAATTGGGTAGATGTGAAGGTTGTGGTTCAACGGCTTTACTGAAACTACCTTTCTGATTAAATGATTCGAATTTAATACCAAATGCCATATTTGTAATCTATCAATTACAACCTTCAAGTCAAATTTTTTTGATCAAAAATATCTCACATAGAATGATATTGGATCGATTGAGTTTTTTATTTTGTCAAATATATTTAACTATCGGATGTATCAACCTTAATTAAATAAAGTATAATTGCATAGTGATTGGGATGGAGATCGCCCTCGAAGGCCAATCGAATAAAGCCCAAAGTGTGAAGATCAGCAAGGTTCGAAAACGAGATGGAAGAATCGTGGATTACGATCGAAGTAAGATCGCTCAAGCCATATGGAAGGCTGCAAAAGCGGTCGGTAGTGAAGATAAAATCAGGGCTGAAGATCTAGCGAAGAGGGTTGAAGAAATCCTTGAGAGTAGGTACAGTGGTGGAGGAATACCATCCGTGGAAGAGATTCAAGATATCGTAGAGAGGGTGTTAGTAGAGAGTGGTGATGCAAGGGTGGCAAAAGCTTACATTCTGTATAGAGAGAAGAGGGCGGAGATTAGAAGGGCAAAGGCCCTGTTAGGTGTGGAAGATGACCTTAAACTACCTTTAAATTCGATAATCATACTCGCTGCACGATACTTAAGGAGAGATGCCAATAGACATATTATTGAAACACCTCGACAACTCTTCCGTAGAGTGGCAAAAGCGATAGCCCAACCCGATGAACTTTATGGTGGTGATGTAAGTAAGACTGAAGAGGAGTTTTATGAAATGATGGTGAATTTCGAATTCCTCCCCAATTCTCCAACTTTGATGAACGCTGGTACAGAATTGGGACAGTTATCCGCCTGTTTTGTCCTACCTGTAGGTGACTCAATGGAAGAAATCTTTGATGCTGTTAAGTATACAGCATTGATTCACAAATCTGGTGGAGGTACCGGTTTTTCCTTCTCTCGCTTAAGACCGAAAGGGGATGTTGTAGCAAGTACGGGAGGTGTAGCCTCCGGCCCAGTTTCCTTTATGAGGGTATTTGATGCAGCGACGGAAGTGATCAAGCAGGGTGGTAAGAGGAGGGGTGCGAATATGGGAATCTTGAGAGTGGACCATCCAGATATATTAGAGTTTATCGTTGCAAAGGAGAAGGAGGGTGTGTTGAGAAACTTTAACATCTCTGTAGCGATCACCGACCGCTTCATGGATGCTGTGATGAATGATGAAGAATACGATCTCATCAACCCAAGAAACGGGCAGGTGGCGGGAAGGTTGAAGGCGAGGGTCGTATGGAACCTGCTCATTACGATGGCTTGGAAGAATGGTGAGCCTGGAGTAATATTTATCGATAGGATCAATCAACACGATCCTTTAAAACATATTGGGGTGATAGAAGCGACGAATCCTTGTGGGGAGCAACCATTACTCCCCTATGAATCTTGTAATTTAGGGAGTATCAACCTTTCTAAGATGGTGAAAGATGGGGAGATCGATTGGAATAGATTGAGGACGATTGTAAGAAGGGCCGTGCACTTTTTGGATAATGTAATTGATGCGAATCGATACCCAATACCACAGATCGAAAAGATGACGAAGGCGAATCGAAGGATTGGATTGGGCGTCATGGGATTTGCAGATATGCTGATCAAGCTTGGAGTACCGTACGATACGCCACAGGCTTTAAGGATTGCAGAGAGTGTTATGAAATTTATTACCGATGAGGCGGTAAAGATGTCTGTCGAATTGGCTGAAGAAAGAGGAGCATTCCCCAACTTTAAGGGGAGTGAATGGGAGAAGAATGGGTTTAAAGGGATTAGAAATGCTACATTGACCACTATTGCACCGACGGGAACGATCAGTGAGATAGCGGGTTGTTCAGGAGGTATCGAGCCTCTCTATGCTGTGGCTTATGTGAGGAATGTGGCTGAAAGTCTAGGAGAGAAGTTGATAGTCATCAACCCGATATTTGAAGAAATCGCGATCAGGGAAGGGTTCTACGATGAGCAGATTATAAGAAAGATCGCTCGAACGACCTCGATTCAACATATTGAAGAGATACCCGAGAAGGTTCGAAGAATATTCGTAACTGCCCACGATATCTCGCCAGAGTGGCATGTAAGGATGCAGGCTGCTTTTCAAAAGTATACACATAGTGCAGTTTCAAAGACGGTAAACTTTCCAAATCATGCCACACCTTACGATATCGAACGGGCATTCTTATTAGCGTACAGATTGGGTTGTAAAGGCATTACCGTATATAGAGATGGGAGTAGAAGGGTACAAGTATTGGAAACTTTAGAGCGAAGGTCAGATGTCGAGAAGGGTTTAAAATCACTCGAAGATTACGATATATTGACTTCTAGCATGGGATGTCCAAACTGCAACATTTAGTATTATTAGTATTTGAGAATAAAAGTTGCAAAGAAATTGTTATTTACTCACAGCACCAAAAGATTTTAAAATATTGATCCTTTATCCGATCGATAAATTTCCCTAATTCAAAAATAATATATATGCCAATATAGTGAAAACCATCTATGAACGTCCTTGATGTAATCAGGATGAGGAGGAGTATAAGGAGGTATAAGCCCGATCCGGTCGAAAGAGAGAAGTTAGTATCTGTGTTAGAAGCTGCACGATTGGCACCTTCAGCCAGAAATATGCAACCTTGGCACTTTATAGTAGTAACCAAACCTGAAGTTAAAGAGAAGTTGAGAATGGCTTATAATAGAGAATGGTTCATCAAAGCACCAGTAATTATAGTCGCATGTGCAGACCCATCAAGAGCCTGGGTGAGGGCTGATGGTGAGGAGTACTGGAAGGTGGATGTTGCGATAGCTTTACAAAATCTTGTACTCAAAGCGACCGAAGAGGGTTTAGGCACATGTTGGATCGCGGCCTTCGATGAAAAGGCAGTTAAAGAGGTATTGAATATTCCACCTCACATTAGAGTTGTAGCTATGACACCACTAGGGTATCCCGATGAGGCAAGAGGCCCTGTGACAGATAGGAAGAGTTTAGAAGAGATCGTCCATTATGAGAGTTGGTAATCAACACTCCCTATTTCTAAACCCCTTCTCTTTCTACCTTAGAAATTTCTAAATACACCTTATCACCCACCTTCAACCCCGATTCTTCATACTCTCTCATATCGAGCTTAATCACCGTCACTACCCCGCCCATAGCCTGTCTCGATAGTCCGGCGATGGCTCTTTGTAGATTCTTCATCAGATCTTCTATCGATGTGAAACCGATCGCAACCTGGCCGAAGCGTGGTGGTTGTGTACTCGTTAAGTCTCTGGGATCGGTAAGAGAGACGAGAACGTATGGTCCTCCATCGGGCGCGGCCGAAATTTCGGTCACTATGTATTCTTTCTTTACTGTACCCATACAATCATCATAGCGAATGATACCTTAATCAACTTTACTAATCATATCAGATGTCAAATCTCTAAAACTAAGCTTTAAAGTTACTCCATGCCCTTCAGTAAAGCCTTCACATTCTTACCTAAAACCTGGAGGTTGTATCCACCCTCCAGGATTGCGAACCTTCTACCTTTACACTCCTTCTCCGCATATAACTTTATCAACCTACCGATCTCTTCGTAATCCTCGGTCCTCCACATACCGCCCCAATCATCGATATGCCGATCGAAGCCAGCCGACACAGCAATAATATCATAACCCCTTTTACCATTCAGATAATCCGATAGAGCTCTTATACTATCATCATATGCGAGGTGGAAATATGAAACTGTTGGTACATCTTTGAATATGTTGGCGGTTCCATCACCGTAATGTAGATCGATATCGATGATCAAAGCACTATTTATCATTCGCCTTCTCCTTAACCATTCGATTGCTATTGCAATGTTGTTAAAGTAACAAAAGCCCCACGCAGAATCTCTACTTGCATGATGGCCCGGTGGACGGATCAGGGCGAACGAGGGCTCTCCCATAAATGCGAGTTCAGCCGCCTTGATGGCTCCACCAACAGCAAGGATTGCAATTTCATAAGCTAGGCCGAGAACTTTAACATTCTTAATATGCTCATCACTGTGAACCAATCTTAGATCCTCTTCTGTTGCTGGGTCGGGCTTGATGAATTCGAAGATTCCTTTTAACTCATTATATATGCTCTCGATCCTTCCGGGCTGTGCGGCCGGATCGCTGGAGTATACCTTACAATAATCTTCATGATAGACGATCTTCATACCAAAAATAGTATAAAAAATTCTAACTAAAAAATAAATATAGATAGAAAGTAAGAATGATATACATCTTAACCTCTTTACTCTAAGGTAAGAGGGAAGTTTTATAAAATAAAAGAGCATTATTTAAGGTGGTTCCATTGATCCCCTCTAAATTCAACCTCTTAGTTACAACCTATAGAAGGGCGGAGCATGAGGCAGGGGCGGAGCTCTTCTCCTTATTAGTTGAGTTGGGAGATAAATCTCCAAAGATAGAGCTGACGGGCATATCTGGCCTTCTCGCTGTAGAAACATCCATTCCCGCAGATCGTGTAATCGAAGAAGTTCGAAGGATCATAGAATCTGAACCTTGGAGAATTCGATACCTGCTTCGGCTCATCCCCATAGAGTATGTAGTCGATACCGATCTCTCAGCCATTAAGAGGGCGGTCGAGCAGATGGTAGATAGAATAAAGGATAATGAAAGTTTTCGCGTAACTGTGGAGAAGAGGCATACAAACTTATCTAGTAAAGATATCATCGATGCGGTCGCATCCGTAGTTCATAGATCGGTGAATTTGGAAAACCCCGATTGGATAGTCTTGGTTGAAGTGGTCGATGGTAAGACTGGTCTATCGATCATAAAGCCTCATCAAATACTCAGTGTGACATCGATGAAAAGAGGGGTTTAATCGCCGATAGCTAATAATAACGCAGCCCTCTCAGCCAACAGTAAAGCCAATTTATCAGCCCCTCCAACCGTCGCTCGAATCAGATCATCGCTAATATGATACACTTCTTTGATAAATTGAGCTTTATTCTCCGTTAACTCCAATGGCTCATCGGATACATTACCTATTCTCTTAGCTAGATTATAGAAACGATCGATCGAATCTCTCTTACCAATACCTATGAGTGCAACATCCATTACACCAGATTTAATACCGATTTTTTCTAATGCATCCTTAATCTGAAGGTCACAGGCCAATCTAACGATCAGATCCATATCTCTCCTATCTGTGTAAGTGATTCCACGTTTCCAAGCCTCGAACGATTGTTTGATGATCAACTCTAAATGTTTTTGGCCAGCGACGAACCTCGCATCTACCACTTGTAGTAGAAGATCGGGTAGGCTTTCTCTTAACATCTTTATAAACTCGCGTGGTTCATGAATCTTAACACCTTTAATCCCGATAAATAGTCCAATCGTATCATCCTCCAATTCGACCATATGGACTTCATCATTCATAAATGCCTCCAATGATAACTTATCCTCCATGAATGACGGGTATTAATACGATATCATCATCATCTTTAAGATTCGTATTCAATCCTTGAAGGGCCGATACTTCAGTACCATTCACGATGATCAACGTATTTGAAAGTTGTAGATTTACCCTCTTATCTCCAACCATCTTTAAAGAGTTTAGAAGGTCAGATACGGTCTTAACATTCTCGATTTCAACTTCACTCTTCCCTAAGATCGCCCTTAGACTCCCAAGAAGTTTTATCTTTACCATCGTCATCACGATAGGTTTGAATTTCAGATGATCTAAATTCTGAAATCTACCATTAAAGATTTTCTTCGTCACTTTTCGTTACTTTTCGTTACTTTTAAGATTTTTCAGCCTCGGCCTTCTCTCTCCTAATTACACTGGTTATATAGCCAGCCAATTCGTTTCTTAATTGTTTTGAGTTGATGATCGCGACCTTTGATAGAATAAGTTTATTCTTTTCAAAGTCATCGGTAAATAGATTCCTATAGCGAGCTAAGATTTCCATGGAGATTCGTCTGACACGATCCATATATTGCCTTAACACATAAACGAACTACTTTAAATACGTTAAGTCTCAGATTCCCTCTAAAAGGTACCTTTTTGAATTTTCATAGATCATCGAAGCTATAGTTGCATATTCCATCTTTAATATGGATGTTAATGCGAATATCACACTGGGAATGAATGTAGGTAGACCGATCCTACCTTCGAAGCAGGCCTTATACCTCACGGGACCATCACTTTCCACCAGTATGAGCTCCTTTGGTGTATTCTTCGCCAATATTTGGGCCTTTTTGGAGTAGATTAATGAAGGGCCAAAGGAGATAAAGTAGCCACGATCGATCGATCTATTCAGATCCTCTACACCTCCACTAAACCAGTGAAGCAACACACTCTTTAGACTGTACGTTGATAGTATATCGATCACTTCACTCTGAGAATTGCGCGAGTGGACCGAGACGGGCCATCTATACTTTTCTGCTACTTCTAGTAGCGAATTAAAGACTCGTTTCTGTAATTGATAAGAGCCTTCATCGCCTACGTAACCTTTATCGAGACCTATCTCACCGATACCTTTTATTCGATCCCTTTCTCTATTCAAGAAGTCTCGATAATTATCAAGATCAAGATCGGGATCTTCTTTTACCGACCATGGATGGATCCCTACGAACGGTATGACCTTCTCTCCCCACCGATCTGCAAGTTGTAAAGTCCTTTCAGATGTAGCAAGATCTTCACTGACCGCTATCAGAATGATATCCATTTTATCGACCATCTGTTTAAGTACATCGAAGATAGGTTCGTATTCGGGATCCGAAAGGTGAATGTGAGCATCGATGAGCCTTACCAAACGTGTTCAAAAGTATCTATCGTGAAAGGACCGTTTAAAATCTTTACCATCATATCTTTTCTTTAATTTTAATTCTTAAGAAAAAAGCCTGATTTAAGGAATAAAGGTTAAATATTGCCTTTAAGAAAAGAATTCGGGAATTTTTATGTCCGAATCCGAGTTTGGGCTCGCAGCGGTCTATCGCATAATTAAGAAAGCCGGTGCTGAGAGAGTTAGCGATGATGCAGCAGAAGCTTTGAGGAGCGAGTTGGAGGATTTAGGGATTCTCATCGCGAAGCAAGCCGTTGAATTTGCAGCCCATGCAGGTAGAAAGACCGTAAAGGCTGCAGATATCAAGCTCGCAGCGAAGACCTTTCGAAGGAGTAGCTAAACGTTACAATACTTCAACAGAAGCTATATATTACCAACTTAAGTAAATTAATATTTAAGAGGGAGATATCTTCTAATGTGATTCGTGCTCCGGTGGTGTAGTCCGGTCAAGCATATCAGCCTCTCGAGCTGACGACCCGGGTTCAAATCCCGGCCGGAGCACCAACCTTCAATTTTTAAATCATCAGCCTTGTTGCATTATTTTAGCCACTTTTAGTCACTCTTAGTCACTCTTACCTTCCCTTATCTTCACTAAAATCTTCACTAAACCTTCCATACTTTTTACCTCTATACTACTATCTAACTAAGCCCTTTGATAACTCTACGAGTACGATACCTTTAGCGGTTTAGTCAGTTGAGTATTTTAGTAGCCTGATGAATGGCTATCGTTCCTCTAAGTACTCGGGTGAGACGTAATCGCCAAACTCCGCCTGTGCCTTTAATAGACGCTCACGTTGCTGGTTGAGTATTTCAAATAATCGTGATGGTGCATCGGGGACGTTATCTAGGTAGAATTTCTCTACACGCTCAACCTTGGCCAGATTCTCTCGAACACGTATGGTAAATTGCTTGATATAATCCTCTTTTTTATAATCGATACCACGTACTTCACGGAAGAGTCTGCGCAAATCCTCATACTTGGGGATCAAGCCCGTTGGAGATTTTAATGCACCCACATCGTTATGCACACGTAACTCCATCCACTTTACCCACACATGCTTATCCAAGCGATCATTCAAGAATTTTCCCGTCTTCAAATCCCTCAAGAAGTAGTTAACACCAAAGACTAGAGGTACCTTCTTAAGCCTCCTTCCGAACTCTAAATAATTCTTAATGTACTGCCCCAAGGGGATGGAGACAAAATCCTGAATGCTCATTATATTTATCTCATACTTACCTTCCTCTTCGACGATCGCGAAGGTCGTTTCTGTTTCAAGCGCTGCTCCATAGGCGATGATACCATGGTCCCAATCGTAGCCTTGCTGCACAGGTACATAGGCGCGGTAATCACGACCTCCATAGAATATACCACCCAACTCTACACCCAATGGATTATCCAACTCAGGGTCACAGTTCGGCAGTGCCCTAAGAGATACGGTGTAACGGGCGTTTTTATGAGCTGGTAAGATCTTTTCACCATGTTCATCGGTCTTACCCTCGTACCAGTACCCACTGTAGTTTATTCCCTCTTTGGGAAGCTCACAACCCATTCCCAACCACCAGGGTTTCGCATCCTTGATGAGAACGTTGGAGAAGATGATTTCACCAGGGCTGGTGAGTACTTTGTATATAAGAGGATCGTCCTTAGGGTTGACATCTTGTATAATGCCGAAGATGCCGGCTTCAATATTTACAGCACGGCAGATGCCATCGATGTTGCGAACGTAGCTGATATCATCGGCAAGGATCGTTTCGCCGGGAAGCATGGCGGTGGAGGTCTTGCCACAGGCGCTGGGGAATGCACCGGCAAGGTATGTCTTACGACCATTCGGGCCATGTACACCCATTATCATGAAGTGCTCGGCCAGCCAACCTTCACGGTGAGCTTTACGGATCGCCAATCGAAGGGCGAGCTTCTTAAAGCCTACAGAATTGCC
Organism: Nitrososphaerales archaeon; assembly: GCA_025058425.1. NCBI lineage: Archaea > Thermoproteati > Nitrososphaerota > Nitrososphaeria > Nitrososphaerales > Nitrososphaerales archaeon. The sequence goes on along the minus strand of JANXEG010000006.1, from coordinate 5,415 downwards.
AGCGTATTGAGTATTGACACTGTAGACGGTATTCTCTACGTAATCTATGTAAATGCGCTTCTTTTCATGCTCTACACTTATCATCCTTTCATCCAATTTTCCCGCCGAATGTAAGGTCTTGAAGAATTCTGTATCTGGGCTCATCTGGCAGAATGTCTGATAACCTTTTCTATAGAGGAGGTCTACACTGTGGGCTACGTACCAAGAGTCTGTACATTCCATACAAGGGATGGTAAAGACAGAGTTGGCCGGCCCCAATGTAAGGAAACGGACGATCATCGTACGGCCCTTCATCGAATCCTTCAATAAGCTCTTTATTTCAGCGAGCCCCACATCTCGATCGATCTGATTAAGGGCTTTGCTCAAAGAATCGCCCTTAGGTACGAGGAACTTTGTGACGGCACGATCTCGGCCTTGATCGTAAAGACCATCGAAGTGGAAGGTATGGCCCGGAATGGCTAAAGCGGCGCTCTCTTCACCACTTACGATGGCCATATTCTTTATGTAAGCGACTTCATCGGGAGTGTCACTACAGATAAAAACCCTTGTCGGATTACAGAGCTCGACAGATTCGCTGATGAATCGATGGACTTTAGGATTTGGTATTGCGGAGAGTTTTTTATAATCGAGGTCGCTGAGCTTTGAGCGTAACGATTCAAGATAGGACGATGCAAGATATGTAGACATATCGGATAATATTAGGAGTTCTTATCTTATATATATTATGTCGGGTCACTATTGATCGATATTTATTGTAATTAGTGTTGTAAATATTAAGGTGGAATTTCGATCCTTCATCGATTTTCGATGAAGAATCCCCTTACATTTTCGATGATGTAATCGATATCATCATCCTTCAAATTTGGGTGTATCGGTAGTGATAAAACGGTCTTCGTAACCTCTTCTGTGAATGGTAACTTATAACTCGGTAGTTGAAGAGAAGTATAGAATGGTTGATGGTGTACTGGTAAGCGGTAATGGATACCGGTCTCGATGTATCTAGCATTGAGCCATTCCCTCAATCTATCTCTATTGTTGCAACGAATAGCATAGATATGATATACATGGTAGGCCCAGGGGGCTTCGATGGGTGTAATTAAACCATTTATACCTTCAAATCCTTTCGAATATCTTCGTGCAATCCTTCTCCTTATTTCATTCATATTCTTAAGCTTCATCAGTTGAATTCTCCCTATGGCAGCGTGAATTTCGCTCATGCGGTAATTATAACCCAATTTTACAAATGTATCTTTATCGCTACGACCATGATTCGCCAGCATTCGAATATCTCTCTCTAAATCCTCATCATCAGTTACAACCATACCACCTTCGCCCCCAACCATCATATTCTTTGATGGATAGAAGCTGAAGCAACCGATATGCCCCAATCCACCCACCTTCTTACCTTTATACTCAGCTCCATGAGCCTGGGCTGCATCCTCAATCACGTATAAACCATGCTTTTCTGCGATCTCCATGATTGGATCGAGATCCACAGGATGTCCATATAGATGGACGGGTATGATCGCTTTAGTCTTATTCGTAATGGCCTTCTCTACTTCATTGGGATCCATCGTATAAAATTTAGGATCTATATCTACCAAAACCGGTTTAGCACCACACGCTATAATCATGGAGACTGTCGAGACGAATGTATGAGAAACTGTAATTACTTCGTCACCTTCTTTCACACCACAAGCTAAGAGTGCGAGATGTAATGCAGCGGTACCAGAAGATACAGCTACTGCATACTTTATACCAAGAAAGTTCGCAAATTCTCTCTCAAAATATCTATTCTGCTCACCCATCACGAAACGACCGCTTGAGAGGACTTTGAAAATGGCTTCTTTCTCTTCATCAGAGATCATCGGTTCTGCGAGTTTGATCTTAAACTTTACCATAGTAGCTCTTCACTCATATCGATTAAAGATTATTAAAAGTTTATGGGATTTCGTTGTAGATTGGTAAGATGTGAAGAAATCGATATAATCTCATGGGAGCGTCTTTTTATTCAATTTCAAGGCGATCGTTTAAACGCTTACGATTTTAAAATAAAGGAAGAGTAACCAAATAATTACGTAGACAAAATTTATCAAATAGAAGAATTAATTCCATAATTCAGTGTGGATCATAGATGCTGAAGATTAGGAAGGCCGTCTTGACCTCCGCAGGATTGGGCAGTAGGTTAATCCCAGCTACTAAGGAACTCCCGAAAGAAATGTTACCGATCTTCTGTAAAGGTAAAAAGGGGCATCTTTGTGTTAAGCCACTCTTACAGATGATCTTTGAACAGCTTTATAGTAATGGGGTTAGAGAGTTCTGCTTCATCGTTGGTAGAGGGAAGAGGTCCATTGAAGACCATTTTACACCAGATTGGAAGTTCGTTAAAGATTTGAATGAGAAAGGTAAGGATATTTTGGCTGAAGAATTGCAAGAGTTCTATAAGATGGTTGAGAATTCTACGATCGTTTGGGTGAATCAACCCGAGCCTAAAGGGTTTGGACATGCAGTACTTTTGGCGAAATCATTCGTAGATGATGAAACTTTCATCGTATCTGCTGGAGATACCTATATCGTTTCTCAAGAAGATTCACATATAAGAAGGCTTATAGATGGATATTCAAAGAGTAAAGCGAAAGCAACACTCCTGCTTCAACGGATTACACAACCAAGAATGTACGGTGTAGCTATTGTTAATGAAGGATCAGAAGTGCTTAAAGTGGAAAGGGTCGTTGAAAAGCCTCAGATACCTCCTTCAGACTGGGCCATAATGCCCCTCTACATCTTTGATCCCATAATAATGGATGCCATATCGAGAGTTAAGCCTGGAGTGGGTGGTGAAATTCAACTTACAGATGCCATACAACTCCTTATAGATGGGGAAGAAGGTGTTACAGCGGTAACTTTAAATGAAGATGAGATCAGGCTCGATATAGGTACTCCTGAAACATACTGGGAAGCCCTGAAGACCTCTTACAACCTTTGGAAATGTGTGTAAATGATACAAGATGAGGTGTGAATTTTTGCAGAACTATCAATCGTTGATCGAGGGTTTAAAGGTCGATAGAGCGTGGTTCAAGGATATTAAGATCCTAGTTACGGGCGGTGCAGGATTTATAGGTAGTTGGTTGTGTGAGGTTTTGGTCGGTTTCGATTCTTATGTTACATGCTTAGATAATTTCTCAACTGGTAGGATGGAGAATATACAGCACCTCTTAACGAAAGGAAACTTTAGGTTGATAAATTCAGATGTAGTGAGTGCAGATCTGAGCGGTAAATACGATATAGTCGTTCACGGTGCGAGTATACCGAATCCAGACGATTATATAAGAAGGCCCATCGAAGCGATGCTCCCCAACAGTTTAGGTCTACAAAGAATTTTGGAGAGGGCAAGGATCGATGATTCGATAGTCTTGTACCTCTCATCTTCAGAGGTTTACGGAGATGCTGAGTTGGTACCTACACCAGAAACATATCAAGGTAAGGTGAGTCTGTTGGGTGAAAGGAGTTATTATGATGAATCCAAGAGGTTTGGAGAGGTGCTCTGTAGGGCGTATATATCGGAGTATGGGTTGGATATTAGGATTGCAAGATTATTTAATACCTATGGACCGAGGATGGATCCCGAAATGAAGTATGCACGTGTAATACCTAGGTTCATCATGCAGGCCTTAAAGCATGAACCGATCACAGTGCATGGCGATGGTGAGCAGACCAGAAGCTTCCTTTACATTACGGATGCGATCTGTGCACTCCTGAAGATGATCGAGTCTAAGGATGCTAAGAGAGAAGTTATGAATTTAGGGAGTGAAGAAGAAGTTAAGATCATCGATCTAGCGAGGATGATTAAGAGGATGACCGGTTCGAAGTCGCCTATAATTCATAAGGATGCAAGAAAGGACGATCCGAGGAGGCGATGTCCAGATATAAGGAAGGCCAAGAGTTTGCTAAAATGGGAACCTAGGGTAAGTTTGGAGGATGGTTTAATAAAGATGATCGAGTGGTTTAAGGGTAGAGTGCAACATGTATGAATCAAAAGTTAGAGTGTCTATCTTTGGACTGGGTTACGTCGGTTTAGCGACGGCTGTGTGTTTGGCCAGTAGAGGCTTTCCAGTAATCGGTGTGGATATAGATCTGAAGAAGGTTTCAGCCATAAATAACGGTGAATGCTACATCTATGAGCCAGGTATCGAAGAGCTGATAAAAGAAGTACGTGAAAAGGGTCTTTTAAAGGCCACATCTAACCCTACCGAATCTATATTGAATACAGATTTTACATTCATAACCGTTAGCACACCAACGAATCCGAATGGGAGCGTAGATCTTACAGCGGTAGAGTATGCAACCAAGAGTATAGCAACTTCGTTGAAGGGTAAGAAGGGTTACCATTTGGTAGTGGTTAAGAGCACCGTACCTCCGGGCACTACTGAAGGTCTAGTAAAGAAGATATTGGAAGAGTTCTCAGAGAAGAGAGTGGGCATCGATTTAGGCCTCTGTGCCAATCCTGAATTTTTAAGAGAGGGAAGGGCTATTGAAGATACCTTTAAACCAGATCGCATAGTGATAGGGGAGTGTGATAAAAGGGCTGGAGATGTATTAGAGAGGTTTTATAAAGAATTCTATGGAGATGATATGCCCCCTCTACTGAGGACGAATGCTGTGAATGCTGAATTGATAAAGTATGTGAATAATGCATTTTTGGCTATGAAGGTAAGTTTTATCAATATGGTTGCAGACCTTTGCCAGAAGATAGATGGTGCAGATGTAGATATAGTAGCAAAGGGAATAGGTCTTGATAAGAGGATTGGGAGTTTGTTTCTCAAGGCTGGTGCTGGCTGGGGAGGTTCTTGTTTACCAAAGGATCTTGAGGCATTAAAGAATTTGTATAGTAAGTATGGGGAAAGGGCACCTCTGATCGATGCGACTATAGAAGTGAATGATCATCGACCTAACAAGTTAATAGAATTGGCTGAAAGGATCACTGGGGGTTTAAATAAGAAGAGAGTCGCCATACTCGGTCTTTCATTTAAGCCTGATACCGATGATATGAGAAATGCTGTTTCAATAAAAATCATTAACACTTTAATTAATAAAGGGGCGATAGTTACTGTTTTTGATCCAAAAGCTATGGATAATGCGAGAAGGATATTTGGTGAAAGGGTAAATTATTCTAAAGATGTTATAGATTGTATAAAAGGTGCTGAATGCGCGATATTGGTTACAGAGTGGAGTGAATTTGCAAAACTTAAGCCTGAAGATTTCATCAAATATATGAAGGATCCTTGCATAGTTGATGGTAGGAGAGTATTTGATCCAAAAGAGTTTCTTAAGAAGACGAAGTTTGCAACGATAGGTCTGAAGATTGATGGATTATAATAGAGGTTTATAAAATATTTGAATTCTTTTTAAAAGGTA
>JANXEG010000005.1 GCA_025058425.1 Nitrososphaerales archaeon | reverse complement strand
GGTAAAACAACATTGATCAACCTTTTGACAGGTAAGTTACGCCCAGATTCTGGATCGATAATATTTAAAGGTGAGGATATTACCAAGCTACCAGCTCATAAAAGGGTTTGGAAAGGGATTAACAGATCTTTTCAAATAATTAACTTCTTTCCAGCACTCTCCGTCTTTGAAAATATTGCTATACCTACTCTATCTCTTATGCACAAAAGCTTAGATATTCGTTCAAATTTTAAGGAGTTATCTGATGTGAAAGAGAAAGTAGAGAAGATTTTGAGTGATATTAACTTATTGGATAAAAAGGATTTGCCAGCCAAAGCCCTTTCTCACGGAGATCAAAGGCTTTTGGAGTTAGGTATGGCTATGGCGACCGATCCTCAACTCTTATTTTTAGACGAACCTACAGCTGGTTTGAGTCCTGTGGAGAAGCCTTACGTATTGGAACCTATCAAGCGACTATCATCTGAGAAACGTGCAACCTTTGTGGTAGTTGAACATGATATGGATGTGGTATTTTCGATCTCTGATCGAATCGTCGTGATGCATAGAGGTAAGATAATATCTGATGGTAAGCCTGAAGAGATTAGGAGAGATAGGGTTGTGAGAGAAGTTTATTTAGGTGAGGAATTTTGATCCTTCAGGTTGAAGATATTCACGTATACTATGGTGACTCTCATATACTCCATGGGATCTCATTAGTAGTAAATGAAGGTGAAATCGTCGGCCTTTTAGGGAGGAATGGTGCTGGTAAAACAACTACTTTAAGGACTATCGCTGGGTTAAACTATCCACGTAAAGGGAGTATAAAGTTTAAGGGAGAAGATATAACGAGGATGGATCCTTATAAAAGAGCTAGATTAGGGATTGGTTTTGTACCAGATGATAGAAGAATCTTCCCAGATTTAACTGTACGTGAGAATTTAGAGATAAGTAGATACGCTGATTCACGCCGCAGATGGAATATCGACAAAATCTTCAATCTTTTCCCTAGACTCAAAGAGCTATCTTCTCATAGAGGAATTCACCTAAGTGGTGGAGAGCAAAAGATGTTATCTATAGGGAGAGCTTTAATGTTGAGTCCAGATTTACTCTTATTGGATGAACCATCTGAAGGGTTAAGCCCGATAGTCGTGCGTAACCTCATTGAGATCATTAAAGAGATTCGTAGTCAAGGAGTTACGATACTTCTTGCAGATCAAAATGTAAAGTTCGCTAAAAAGATCGTTGACCGAGCTTACATTATAGATAAAGGAGCTATAGTGTATCAAGGGGAAATGAAGACATTATGGGAGAATGAAGAGATAGTTAAAAGGTATTTAGCAGTTTAAGTATTTTGAAAAAATTTAGTCTCAAAACTTACTCATTTAAGGTAGGATCGTCAAAATAGATATAAAAGATATTGTCATCAATGATTTGATAACAAGGATTACAAAGGTGTTCATAGCGATATATATGCTTATCAATAGTTTAACGATACGTTGTTATAATGTTTCTGAAGCTGAAGTTTCTTCTCTTATTGAGGGTTAAGTTAGAAGATGACGATCCAATAGAGCTCATGTTGAGTGTAGCGGAGAGGACAGGATCGAATAAATCATCGATGCTTCAAGATATTGAGAGAGGTTCTAGGACAGAGATCGATTCGCTCAATGGAGCTATTGTAAAGTTGGGGCAAATCTATGGTATACCTACTCCAATTAACGATGCTTTAACCGATATGGTGAAGAGGTTGGAAAAGGGTGAGAAAGTCGATATACAAGAGTTATTTAGAAGGTTTCATAATTCGTAAATCGATAATGTTCAAACGATCTATCACACTATAACAAGCTATCTAGCTATCTAGGCGAGATTCATCTTTTCATAATGATGATTTAATGAGTTGGGGGTGGCTTCTTCTGAACGTACCGATAGTTTCTCATAGTCCCCAACCTAGTCAAAATATTCTCTCTAACAAGATCGGTTAAAGAATGTGAGACCGCAGTCTTATCATAGTGGTATCCACGCCTTGCCAACTCTTCATAAACTTCACTTAAACTCCTCTCTACACTAAACCACCCTTCACTCCACAATGATTCGATTAGGCCACGACATGTTAACGAACTTCTCTTAACTTCTTCACGCAGAGTGGGAGAGGCTTCGACTACGGAGCTCATACCGGCCAATACACTCTCTACAGCCTGCTTTATCTTATCCTCAGAGCATGTAATTTCAACCTCCCATGCACCCTTCTTGAGCCGAATCTTAACTTCATTACGTTCACCACTCATAATTCATCACTTTTTTGTTGTTTTTTGTTGAACAAGTTGCACAACATTTATATCTAACCCTTCACCTATTGTTGATCAAGATGAACCAACAATTAAGCCTTCCTATTTCAGGCGAAGAGTTCGATACCAATGCACTTCTTACATCGCTCAATAATCATATCAGCGATCGTATAATGCAAAATTTTAAACTCTATCAGAGTGAAGCGAATTATAATACGAATAACTTTAACCTTAATTCTTTAAATGCATCGGTTCGTAAAATTCCGAAAGAAGGTGAACCGATACTCATCGCTTCGATAGATTCATCTTCTATACCTATAGCGAACTCCGACAGAGGGATGGCGATCGCTGCCCGTGCTACCGTCGTCTTCTTTAAGAGTAAGAAGATTCATGGGTATCTAAAGATCGGCCCCATAATACTCTACATCAATGAATCGAATATACACGATCTATTGAATGTGAATGAAATCAGGTTATACTCGACCGTTCTGAACGATGTAGAGTTCATTCAACGTTTGATCAGAATCAGACTTGAACGCTCTATTCAACTTGAGTTGGCAAAGCATCTATCAAAAGCTTTGATTCTGATAGATGGCTCCCTCAAACCATCCATCTTCGAATGTGATGAAATAAGTCTAAATAAGATCCTCGAGACATCTCTGAATAATAAAAATATCTGTGTAGGTATCTGTAAATCATCGAGGATAACCATCCTCAATAGGTTTGCAGATCTACTTGCCCTTTCACAAGGGGCTCCATTGTATCTTGATGTGAGTGAATTGACAAGTGGTCTTATCAGAGGATTGGCTGGAAAGGTCCTTTTAACGAAGTTCATGGAAGGTAGCTATCCCCTTCGGGTAGATGTCGCTAACTCTGAATTGCACATCTGTGAAGAGATCTTATCTAAAGTATACTCGAATGATCTGTTCTGTAGAGGGTATCCAGAATCTCTACGTCTGGCCCACCACTTCTCGGTCTTCAGCGAGACCGAGTATGTTGGTATGTGTAGTTATGTAATGAAAAATTCGAAGCTCAATACCTGTGATGACCATCGCCAGACCCTCTTGGGCCATATCAGTTTTACGAGGCATATGGCTAGGTGATGTGATGAGGATTTTAGGAAAGCATAATGATGAAATAACACTCCTTGCCTTACCGAATGAAGATATCGCTAAAGGAGATTATATTATGATTGAAGATGCAACTCGTGATAAAAAGTTGGTCGTTCAGGTCTACGATGAAACTTACTTGGATGTGAGGGGCATTTTAGAAGAGATCGTAAGAGATGAGGTTGCGAGTGCTTCGGGTGATGGGATCGAGCATGACCCTTTGCAGATGAAGAGCATCTCTTATGCTATCAGAGATATGAGGGTGCTCAAATGTAAAATTAGAGGGAGTATAGAGGGAGGGTATTTTACTACGTCCGTCTCTTGGCTCCCTTCACGCACCTCTTCTAAGATCAAGAAAGTATCGATCTCTGAACTGATTTCGATCAATGGAAAGTTAGGTGAGCGGGCCATTTATGTAGGTAGGGCAAGGGATGGTGAGGCTATCAACCTGTACGCAGAGAGTTTCGATGGCCAACTCAATATCGTGACCGGTAGAAAGGGATCGGGTAAATCTTACTTTGCAAAATTACTGGCAAGTAAACTTGTAGAGTATGGTGCATATGTAATAGTCTTCGATCTGAATGATGAATATGCTGGATTGGCATGGAAGAGAAATGGTGAACCGAGTGAAATCGCGAATAAGGTAATTCGTTTAATACCGGGCTTTACACTTAAGTTTAACTTAAAGTATCTGGGTTTAGGGACGTTCATCAACATCCTCCATCATATACTCGATCTCCCCGGTGCATCACTCCGTGAATTTATTCGAATATGGGAGTTTCTTCATTCTCAAAACTCTCTCACACTTCAATCTTTATATGAAGTGATACAGAATGTAAAGTGTAATGAGTTGGTTCGTGATGCGCTTATCTCAAGGTACTACACATTGGCAGACTCGAAACTCTTTACAGATAGTGAGGAGGAGGGTCTGAGGATCGAAGATCTCATAGCGAAGATGGTGAATGGTGGTCTGATCATCATATCACTCAATAAAGTCTATCCTTTGACTCGAAGGATGGCCGTGGAGATCATCTTGAGTAAGATTACACAGTTGTTGGAGAAGAATCTAATCCCTCCATTATTTTTATTCGCCGAAGAAGCCCATCTATACTTAAGGGAGACCTATTGGGATGATTTAATAACGAGGATGAGGCATTACGGTGTATTTACTACATTAATTACCAATCAACCCGATGCGATAAAGGATAGCATATATCGGCAGGCGGATAATATATTCCTCTTTAACTTTACCAACGATAACGATCTAGAAATGGTTTCGCGCACTTCATCGACCGATTCAGAGACGATCAAATCGATCGTTAGAACTCTACCACCAAAGAGCCTATTGGCTTTGGGCAGAGCGGTCAATAACCTTCCAATCGTGATACAGGTAGCACCGATCGACCTTATAACATTGGGGGAGACGAAGCTATTCTTTTCTCAATTGCAAAAGACCATTTCTTTAAAAGTAGATCGCGAAAATCCTCGATACAAGTAGCATCATTTACCAAATTTACTAAATTTACTAAATCAAGATCTTTAGGGGTTAAAATCTCACCCTTTATCTGAATCCATCTCCATTGACCATTAACCTTTAAAAACTTACATATTTTCTATATAGTGAGAGCTATCTTGCAGAAGGTCATCATTAAAAGGATAGGGGAGTACGTGATAAGGCGTTGTGTAAAGGATGATTTAGAGCAAGTTATATCGATCAATCTCACCACCCTCCCCGAACATTATTCAACATACTTTTATGAAGAGCTTTTAGAAGATGCACCAGAAGCATTTATCGTTGCTGAAATCGATAACCAGATAGTCGGTTACGTAATGGGTAGGATCGAATTTGGCTTTTCTAACATCAAGTTCGGTTTCGCTAAAAAGGGGCATATAGTCTCTATCGCCGTTCTGGAGGGCCATCGAAGGAAGGGTCTGGGTTCAGCGTTGATGGAAGAGGCGATCAAAGGTTTCGCCCAACGAGGTTGTAAAGAGGTCTTCCTTGAAGTGAGAGTCTCGAATATACCTGCGATACGCCTCTACGAAAAATTGGGTTTTGTCATTACGGCAAGGCATGAAGGATACTATAATGATGGTGAAGCTGCCTACCAGATGAGTTTACCCATCCCAAACGGTTAGCAGGGTATGTCTGACTTTAGATCCTTTTGTGAAACCTGTGAAGCGATAAGGTCTACCAGAAGTAAGTTACACAAGGTCAAGATCTTAGCAGATTATCTGAAGGCCCTCGATCCACAGAATCTACCATTCGTCTGCAGAGTATTATCAGGCTACATATTCGCTCCGTGGAGTGGTAAAGAGGTCAATATCGGTTATTCGAGCTTGGTAGAGTTGATCGTAGATATATGTGGCGCGACCGATGAAGAGTTCAGATCCTCATACGTTAAGTATGGCGATCTTGGAATGGTGGCAGAGGCGCTCTTCAATAAAAGGAGGCTGATCCCTCTAATTAGAGAAGAACTCACTCTCAACTCGATCCAGAGTACACTCGATAGAATGAGTCTGATGAAGGGTGATGGATCGTTTTTAGAAAGGAAGAATCTACTCAAAGGTCTATTCTTAAATTGTACACCATTAGAAGCGAAGTATCTTGTTAAAATTTTAACGAATGAGTTACGTATAGGATTGGTAAGTGGACTCGTCGAAGAGGGTATAGCAAAAGCTTTCAATTATGAACTTCAAGATATCAGAGATGCAGTATTGGCATTCAGTGATGTAGGTGAGGTTGCATTAAAAGCCTACCATGGTAAACTTCATGAATTGCAGATCACACTATTCCATCCTATAGGCTTCATGCTCGCAGATACGATGCAGTCTGCCGAGGAGATCGTCAAATATTACAATAAGGAATTGTATGCAGAGTTTAAGTATGATGGTATAAGGGCTCAGGCCCATTGTGGAAAGGATTGTGTGAAGATATTTTCGCGAAGGCTCGAAGATGTATCGAAGAGCTTTCCAGAAGTCGTCGATGCATTAAGTAAGATGAATTGTGAATGTATCCTCGATGGGGAGATAGTACCATTCAAAGATGATAGGCCATTACCCTTTCAGAGGTTGCAACATAGATTGAGGCGTAAAGATATCGGGCCCCAATTAATCCATGAAATCCCTTTAATCTACTTTGTGTACGATGTAATCTACCTTAATGGGAAGGCTTTGATCGATGAACCTCTCGATCTGAGAAGAAGGTTGTTAGAATCTTTGAAGTTCTACGATCCTGTCAAACCTTCACAGATATTTCGAGTGAAAACGGTTCAAGAAATTCAAGAGTTATTTAACGAGAGTAAGAAGTTGGGTTACGAAGGTCTGGTCTTAAAAGACCCTTCTTCACTTTATAGTTTAGGTAAGCGAGGTAAACTATGGACGAAGTTGAAGAGAGAGTTGGACACGTTGGATGTGGTGGTCGTGATGGCTGAATATGGCCATGGTAAGAGGGCGGGCCTCCTATCAGATTATACATTCGCTGTAAGAGATGGTGAAGGCCGATTGAGGATCATAGGTAAGGCGTATTCGGGATTGACCGATGAAGAGATACAGGAGATGACGGAGAGATTGAAGAGGATTACGGTGAAAGATTATGGATTTAGAGTATCGGTCCTGCCCGAAATTGTCTTAGAAGTGGCATTTGATAGTATTCAAAAGAGTGATAGGTACGATAGCGGTTACGCGTTACGCTTTCCTCGAATCAAAAGGATAAGGTATGATAAGGGTGTGGAGGAGATCGATACGCTCGATAAAGTAAAGGAAATATATGAAAAACAACATCTCTAATCTTCACTTTTCTGATTTTACCCATTACTTCCAAACTTCTACATCTAAAACGATCTGGCTCCATCTCGGCCCAACCTCCCTCACTACCCTGCTGAATCTGATGCGATGGGGTACGGTTAAGGATTTATGAAGCTGTGATTCAGCTTCTTGAATTACATCCGTAACTCTTGAACCATGAACCTCTGTGTAATAGTGAATTATACCACCTTGAGGTTTGAGCGCTTCGATCGCAACATCAAGGTATTCACATGCCTTTTCTGGTAGAGGCATCAACACCCTGTCCGCTATACCAACGAGCATCTCATGAATTACTTTACGTGAATCTCCCAATATGCATATAACTCTATCCGAGACTTTATTGATGATCGCATTTTCTACTGCCAAGAGGTGGGCATCGGGATTGATATCAATATTGTATACTGTAACACTAGGATGTTTTTTAGCGATGAGTATTGAAAAGGTCCCAACACCTCCAAACATATTCACGACCCTTTCGTTAGGATTCACCTGCTCGGCTACCCTTAACCTCTCATAGGATAATCGAGGCGAGAAGTAGACCTTGGCCAGATCGACCTTGAAGGTACACCCATGCTCTCTGTAGAATGTAAGGGTCTTCTTCTCGCCCATCAAATACTCCAATTCCCTTGTTCGATAAGTTCCTGAGATGGGAGATGCCTGCCTCAAAACGGTCTTAACAGATTTCAGATTATCCAATATGGCCTTCGCTATGATATCCTTCTTATCGATCAATCGATCCGGTATCTTTATAATCGCTACATCGCCAACGATATCAAAACTACTGTAAAGCTGTGAAATTTCATCCGAGTTTAAAATGCCCATCAATGCGCGCTTTAACATTCTCGATATGATTCTCACCCTCCCTCTTTAATTATCTTCATATAGTAGAACTCTTTGAGCTCTTTCTGCTTCTTATCGAGTTTACTTCCCGGTTTATTGACCCGTGGTCTGCCCGTATCTGTATCACGCCTATACGTGATGCCCAGACTCTCCAAGAATACATTCATCCCTTCGCCTTTCGGTAATGGAGGGGTAGCTTCACCATAAACTCCCGATGACCCGGAAAAGATCATCAATGTATCGGAGACTATATCGATGATCTGAATATCGTGATCTACGATCAGGGCCGATTTACCTTGAGATTTAACGAACCTTTGAATGATCTTCGCTAAAGCGATTCGATCCTCTACATCGATGAAGGCCGATGGTTCATCGAGAGCATATATATCTGCTTCTCTCAATAAGCATGTGGCTATCGCCAACTTCTGTAATTCACCACCACTCAAATTCTTTACCTTACGATCCATAAGGCGGTGTAATCCTAGAGGTAGGATGATCTGCTCCTGTACCAAGCTATTATTTAAACGGTCACCAGCCACTTCCTTCAAAATTTCGAAGACGCTCCCTTCGAAATCTCCAGATAGGTATTGTGGTTTATATGAAATCTTAGCCCCTAAACGAACTTCACCTACATCGGCCTTCTCCAAACCCGCTACGATCTTCATAAAGGTCGTCTTTCCTAACGCATTCGCTCCTAATATTCCAACGACTTCGCCCTGCCTTAGCCTACCCGCCTTAACCTTTAACTCAAATCCCGGATAATTCTTTACAATATCGGTATACTCCGCTACGATGGGTGTATCGATCTCCTTAGCGATAGGTGCGTATACATCGAATCTGACCGGTTTATCTCTAAACCTCACATTCTCACCGGGCAAGTAGCCATCGAGGAGTGTATTGATCCCGGTTCTCGATGGTTGAATATTCGATACAATACCGTAGGCTCCAGGCTCACCGTATAAGATATGAATAAAATCACTCAGATAATCGAGGAGGGTGAGATCGTGCTCGACGATCAGAACGTACTTATTCTCTTGGGCCAACTCATGTATGACCCTTGCCACTTCAAGCCTCTGATACACGTCGTTGTAAGATGAAGGCTCATCAAAAAGGTATAGCTCAGCATCTCTCGATACCGCTACCGCTACAGCCAACCTTTGTAATTCACCACCACTCAATTCTGGTACGGGTTTATCGAGAGATTTATCGAGGCCCAGCCTCTTTTCCAACTTGCTACTTATACCCCTCTCATCGTACCTTTCGAGTAGAGAGCGTGCATCGCCATTCCAAACCTTTGGAATATCGTATACGGCTTGAGGTTTGATCGATACCTTTAAATCACCATTGGCGATCCTTTGAAAATGCTCCTTTAACTCAGTCCCTCCAAAGTTATCGATTATCTCATCCCAGTTAGGAGGGTTCTCGAACCTACCTAGATTGGGCTTTAGATTGCCTGAAAGTATATTCAGAGCTGTGGTCTTGCCTATGCCATTCCTACCTACAAGGCCTATCACCGCGCCCTTCTTTAATCGTGGTAATCGATAGAGTCGAAAGGTATTCGCACCGTACTGATGGACTTTATCCTTCTTCAATTCCTCCGGAAGGTTGATTATATTTATCGCTTTGAAAGGGCATTTGTGAATACATACGCCACATCCTGTGCAAAGATTTTCATTGATGAGCGCTTTACCATGCTCACCTAATATGATACACTCGCCACCCATCTTATTGACGGGGCAGAACTTGATACACTCCAATCCACACTTCTTGGGGTTACAATAATCCATATCGACGGTCGCTACTCTATGCACCATATCTACAACCATCTATGATGATGAACGGAAGTTTAATGTATAATGGACAGATTTAAATACGTTCTCTCATTTATTCCTCCTTCTCATCTCATTATTTAAAATTTTTGTGGTTGATGAGGTTTCCACTTCTCTTTGATAGGTTTGGCATCCTCAGGTTTCGGATAGATGAAGATAAACTCGAGTGTGGGGCTCTCTCTATTCTCTAAAGAGTGTTCTTCGCCGGGAGAGAAGATTAGTACAGTACCGGGCGTTGCGACCACTTCTCCTTCTTTACCTCTGAAGATCCCTCTCCCATGAGTCACTACGATGATCTCTTCACCACTGTGTGTATGAGCCGGTGCGAACATACCACGCCCATAAATGGACATACCGACCGTTACACTAGTCCCAGCATCTTCGGGGGTCGCTAACAATCTAACCCTTCTAAAAGGCTGGCCAGGTGGCTCATACTCTAAAACTTCATCCATTTTAACAACCTTCATAAGCTTCACATATTAGTATTGATGATTAAAAGCTAAAAACTTTAGCTTTTCTCAGGAGCGTTCAAAAGATAAGAATACAAACGATCTTTGTTTATATAGATATAAATCCAAAATCGGATTACGAGTTTCTATCAATGATAAAATTTTCTGTATGCTAATACCAATGTAACATATCAGCTATAAATATCAACACCGCTCGTCTGCACCTTATTTCTAAATGCATCTGTGAGCTTTAAGGTGATCGGGCCGGGCTCCCCTGTCCCGATCTTCCTTTTATCGACCTCGATAATCGGTTGAATCTCAGGCCCCGTTCCTGTGAGAAATGCTTCATCAGCGTTGTAAAGCTCATGTAGAGTGATATCCCGTTCGATAACATCGATCTTCAATTCCTTTGCCAACTCTATCACAACTCTACGCGTGATACCGGCGAGTATACTCGCATATAGAGGAGGGGTATTCAACACTCTATCCTTAACTATGAATATGTTGGTGGCGGTCCCCTCGCTTATATAACCTCTCCAATCGAGCATGATGGCTTCATCCACACCTGCATTTATAGCTTCGATCTTCGCAAGGATGTTGTTGAGGTAATTTAAAGACTTGACCATCGGTGGGAGGCAGAAGGGAGGATTCTTCCTAATAGATGATACGATCGCCCTTACCGCTTTACCTTTGGTGAGCATCGGTGGTGCCGATTGTACGATTATTATCACCGTCGGTGCTTTACAATTCCTAGGATCCAACCCTAACCCACCGTAACCTCTAGTTACAATGGGCCGAATGTACGCATCCCTTACACCATTCTTACGTGCCGTTTCGATTATCGCCTTCCTAAACTCTTCCTTCGATAGTGGTATCTGAAGGTTTATCGTCTTCGCAGATTCGTAAAGTCTATCGAGATGCTCATCGAGCATGAAGATGCGACCGTCGTATACCCTTATACCTTCAAATATACCATCGCCGTAGAGCAGGCCATGGTCGAAGACGGAGATCTTCGCTTCATCCTCCTTATAGAATGTACCATTTATATATATGAGGAACTTTTTCTCCTCACTCATCCATGATCTCCTCCAACAGTTATATTGGGAGGGTATAAAAAGTTTGACGTCGAATCGCAAGGATCCTTAAGATGGCAACCTCAGCTAAGCATAATCAACAGATAGGAACCTGTTGCTATGCTATCGATGCTCTAAAAGTAATCGTAAAATCTTTTAATCTTGCCTCCACATCCATAGAGCTAAGATTCCACAAATTCCTCAACGATCTGCTATCGATCTTGCCCATCTTTCATCCAAAAGAGGTTTATCCTTGCAACAGTGAATCAAAAGGACAATTGGCATTTACCTTACGATTATGATCAGACTCTACAAGGGTTAGTGCCGAATTTGGTGTCAAGTGTGCAGAAAAAAATTTTTAATTTTTAAAAAATCTGACACTGAATAGGCAATAAAGCGAGGTATACGTAAATAAAAAGCTTTGAAGTGAATGGCCTTCTTGATTTGAATCTACCTTTTTAACTTTTGTAGTAGAAGGATGATTAGGAATATTCCAATACCGATCATATCGGTCAATGGTTCGGGGTTGATCAACATTACGCCCGCTATCACTAAAGGAATCCTCTCATAGATGTATGTTTTGCGAAGGAAGTATCCCTGTAAACCTCCTGCTAACGCGACGACACCTGTAATCGCTGTCGATGTGACCCATAAGAGATTTTCAGCTGTAGCACCTATGAGGAGTATGGTCGGAGAGTAGACGAACACGTAAGGTACAAGGTATGCTGCGATGCCTAAACGGGTCGCTGTCAACCCAGTCCTTATAGGATCGGCACGGGCGATGCTCGCACCCGCATACGCAGCCAATGCGACGGGTGGTGTTATATCGGCAATTATACCAAAGTAGAATACGAAGAAGTGTGCGACAAGCATTGGGACCCCTATCTTCAGTAAAGCGGGAGCTACCATAGTTGCCGTTATGACATAATTTGCGGTCGTAGGTACACCCATACCCAGGATCAAACATGTGATCATGGAGAGAAGGAGTGCGAAAGGAAGGAAATCGGCCGCGAGTGCTACAACAAGGTATGCAAAGGTAAGCCCAAGGCCAGTCAGGGTTAATGTTCCCACTATTATACCTGCGCAGGCACATGCAACAGCTATCATAACGGCTTTACGTGCTCCATCTTCAAGGACCATCAAGAGGTTAAGGGGGGTTAAACGTGTCTCTTTCTTTACAAATGATACAGCTATCGTTGAAAATATGCCCCCAAGGGCCGCTGTTAAGGGTGTGTAACCCATCACCAAAAGTAGTATGATAACGATAAGAGGTGTAATCAGATAGGACCTCTTCAAGACCTCTCTAAGTTTCGGTAATTCCTCCCTTGGCAACCCTTTGAGCCCGGTCTTTACAGCCTCTATGTGGACCATGATACCTACAGCTAAGAAGTATAGAATTGCGGGAATGGCCGCAGAAGCCGCTATCGAAATGTAAGGCACTCCAATCCACTCACTCATGATGAATGCTGCCGCACCCATGATCGGTGGCATAAGTTGCCCACCGGTGGATGAAGTAGCTTCTACAGCCCCGGCAAAGTGAGGCTTATAACCGAGCCTCTTCATCATCGGTATCGTGAATACCCCCGTACTAAAGACATTTGCAACAGAACTTCCACTGATAGTCCCAAAGAGTGCACTAGAAAATACAGCGATCTTGGCAGGCCCACCCCTTGTATGGCCGAGGAGGGCACGTGCCAAGTCGATGAAGAATGTACCCACTCCAACCTTCTCTAGAAATGATCCAAGTAGTATGAAGAGGAAGACGAAGGTCGATGATACGCCCAAAGGTATTCCGAAGATCCCCTCCATGGTAAGATATAAGTGATCGATAACTCTCATGAGTGAATATCCCCTATATGCGAGGAAGCCGGGCATGTAGGGGCCTAAAAAGGTGTATAAAATAAAAACGGAAGCAATAGTTGCCAATGGCAGTCCCACAGAACGCCTCGTCGCCTCTATAATCATAATGAGGGTTATTGCTCCAAAGATAACATCGAGCTGTGTCGGTGCTCCAACACGATAGACGAGCTCCTCGTAATAGATTAGGATGTAAGCACCACCTAAGGCTCCGAGAATGGCGAGGACTATATCTATTACAGGGATTCTATCGTATGGAGACTTACGGGTTGCAGGATAAAGTAGAAAGCAGAGCCCCAACGCGAACATTAAATGGGTAGCTCTCTGCAAAGATGCCGGAAGTATTCCGAAGATAGCCGTATATAAGTGAAAGAGGGACATCATTATAGCGATAAAACTTACTAAATAGCCTACTCGCCCTGTTACATGCCTTAGTCTTTCGCTCACACCATACTTAGGTAAAGGTATGATTAAAAAAGTTTTAATGGTTACATCATATCATAATTTGTTTTATTTACTTTTGGAGAATACATGTGTGGTTTGAAAGCAATCCTTCTCTTAATGGAAAACTTAATTAATTGGATACAATCTTTATAAGTCTGATAGTAAAATGGCTTCACAAATATCTAAGAAAACATTTTATACGGTTATTGGAGTCCTTGTAGTACTTTTAGTAGTCGTGGCTGGTGTCGCTGCATACTACGCTACTCTACAGCCACCAACTCCCACACCTAAACCTACACCAACCCCTACTCCTACGCCCACTCCTACGCCTACACCCACTCCCACAGTTAAGCGTTTCACAATAGCTTCAGGTTGGGTTGTAGGGGTTTACTATCCGGTAGCGGGAGCGATCTCACGAATAATCTACGATAAGGTACCGGGTATGAGCTTAACTGTGGAGTCTTCTGGTGCATCTGTAGCTAACTGCAAGCATATAAAGACTGGTGCGGCAGACTTTGCAATAGTACAAAACGATATTGCCTACTATGCTTATGAAGGGCTTCATATGTTCAAGGATGATCAAGTTAGAAATATAAGAGGTATTGCAATACTCTATCCGGAGCATGTACAGATCGTTGCTAGGGCAGAGGCGGGTATCAAGTCGGTGAGTGATTTAAAGGGTAAGAAGGTCGCCGTGGGTCCTCTGGGTAGTGGAACTGAAGTCAATGCAAGACAGATACTGGAGGTCTATGGATTAACCTTCGACGACCTAAGGGCTGAAAGGTTAGGTGCAGCTGAAGCGAGTGATCACTTGAAGGATGGTCGTATAGATGCAGCATTCTTCACAACGGGCATAGGTGCAGCTGCCATAGCGGATGTAGCGCTCATCAGACCGATCGTCATCGTTCCGTTGGAAGATGATAAGATAGAGGCCTTGAGGAAGAAGTATCCCTACTACTTTAAGGAAGTCGTGCCTGCAGGCTCGTATAAAGGTATTGATAAAGATGTGACTACGGTGGCTGTATTCGCTACATTGGTATGTAGAAGTGAGTTGAGTACAGATGATGTATATGTATTCACCAAAGCGATATTCGAGAATGTGAAGACACTTCATGATGCCCATGCAAGGGCGAGGTACATCGCTCGAGAGAAAGCGTTGACCGCCATGCCCATCCCGTTACATCCTGGAGCTGAGAAGTACTACAAGGAAGTAGGTCTGATAAAGTAAAATCACTCCATCCATTTTTTCTTTTCATATGTAATTTTGGCTCATCGGTCATCAAACCTTTAGAGTATTCAAATATTGAGAAATATTCGGTTCACCGTGCATCATACATCTTAAAGTTAGGACTTTTTGATGAGAGAATATGTGAAATAATGCTGGTCTTACTATAACTTTGATCTCCACAAGATCCCCATCATCGGAATGAAGATTCAGCGATACGTTGAAACCAGCTGTGGAGATCGTGTAATTATTTATGGATGCGACTATCAAAAGGAGCTTATCCATCGCCGGCCTTGTTATATTCTTCATAATGAACCATCCTCCCTCTTTGATCAATATTCCCCCATCTGAATAATGAGCACTGTAGCACGATTTGAAGTGTGACTCAAATATTCTGAGCCTATTATCCTCCTGTACGATGAATAGATCCTTCACTGGTGTTCTTTCTAAACTGTGTATAAAGCTCACGGTGAAGGTTTCTCCCGGAGATACTGGAATGGAGAGGATGAGCCTCCCCTTTGAAAGGTTCCTCACTTCCAACATTCGAACTGGATAAGCTAGGTAGGAGGTTAGAAGGAGTAGAAGGATCAGGGTAAGATATATGGAGAGGTTCTTCTTCCAACCCATCCACCCTTTAATGGTAAGCCGAGTCTAAAAACTTTATCACATAGGTGATTTACGGATTCTCCGAGCTATTCGTTAAAAGATAAACTAGGGCCAGAAAATAAAATTTAATAGTAATTCTTCGGTAGAAGAACTAAAGGTTGGTATGAGGCTCTTTCTGATAGGTTTCGGGGTCGTAAATCAAAACTTCATAAGACTCATCAAGGTTAGGCAGAAGGACCTCATCAAAGGTTTTGGGATCAATCCTAGGGTTGTGGCCGTAGCCGATCGGGGTGGTGTAGCTGTAAATCCTCAAGGGCTCGACCTCGATCAATTACTCATATATAAGGCTGAGAAGGGGAGTGTTGGGTTTATTCCCGAGTATGGGCGTTTGGGCTTATCACCTTTAGATATAATAGAGGATGTGGAGGCTGATGTAGTAATAGAAGCCACGCCCACGAATATCAAGGATGGGGAGCCAGCCCTCTCACATATCATAAAGGCTATTAGAATGGGCATGCATGTGATTTCGACGAATAAGGGGCCCTTCGCCCTGGCATTCCCGATCATCCATGAATTGGCTGAGCACAATGGTGTTCAATTAAGATTTAGCGGCACAGTCGGTGGTGGTACACCTATTCTCCAATTCGCAAAGAAGTGTTTGAGAGGGGATGAAATAATTTCTATAAGAGGGGTATTGAATGGTACGACGAATTATATTCTCACGAGGATGGAAGAGGGCTATCCATTCGATCAGGCGTTGAAGGAAGCCCAGAGGCTCGGCATCGCAGAAACCGATCCTAGCCTAGATATCGATGGTATCGACTCTGCGGCGAAGTTGGTGATTTTAGCGAATTGGGTGATGAAGAGAAGGGTGACTTTAAAGGATGTGCTAATAAAAGGATTGAGAGAAGTGAATCGTGAAGATCTGATCACATTATTAAAGCAAGGTAAAACGATTAGGTTGATCGCATCGGCGAATGATAAAATCGAGGTGTCTCCGACTCAAATTTCGTTGGACGATCCTTTAAATATCAAAGGTACATTAAATGCGGTAACTTTTAGCTCGAAGTACGCTGGGGATGAAACGATCATCGGCAGGGGCGCAGGAGGTTTAGAGACTGCAAGTGCGGTACTTCGTGACCTGATCGATATAAAGTTTAGTCTGATTGGGAACGAGTATTCATAAATTTAATTCATAAATATTAACGATTCTACCATAAAGTTTTTAAATTGGATGGATTATCCATCCAATTGATGAAGATGGTTCGAATTAAATCGGGTGTAACCCCGGTCATAGCCACCGCATTATTGCTCGTGATATCGATCGCTATACTTGCCATACTCGCTTATACGGCTACGGGTTTGGTAACTGTGCCTAAAAGGTCACCACAAGCGATCTTTGAGGTAGATATTAGCAAGACGGGTTCGATGGGTTATGGTTATATACACATTAGACAAAAGGCGGGAGATGCTGTGAAGTCTAGTGATTTAAAATTCATCTTTGATGTGAAGGGTGTGAGAAGTATAATCATGCCTAATGCAAACTATATGTTCGTTGCATATGGGGATATAGATATCTCTATCACTCATTCAACAGGTCCAGCTAAGATTACAATCAACTGTGTATATGAGAAGGGAGGTAAAAGAATCCCGATGCCCAATATTCTAATAAGGTTGTACAATATCACTGGTAATAAACTCCTCAAAGAAGGGTATACAAACACCGAAGGAATGTTAACATGGTCTCTCTCTATGCGTAGTGGCACAGAGTATAATGTGACCTTAGTCTCCATCGATGCGAATGGTAAGTTAGCAAATAATAAAATGGTAAAGGGAACGAATCATGAGTTCACATTCAACAGTAGTACACCAAATATCAAAGTAGATATTGTCATAAAATCGGGCGATTGGGGCTATTACTATGGTGTACCGTGGAAGTTCGTCCCTGGTCAGATGCCCAGTGCCAATCCATCATTTTGGTTTGGGAACTTCACATACACTCCAGGGACTGTGAGTGCAGGCAATGGTTTATCCGATTGGGGTGTGACATATTTGTGGGACGATGTGCATACGATGATTCGTAATTGGGATGATTTGGAGCGTGGCGATACTGTAGAGGTCATTGCCATTTATCTACCGACCAATCAGGTAATCTGGCAGAGTATGGTCGAGGTGAAGTAAGGTGAAGGGCAATAAAAAGGGCATCTCGATACTGCTCTCTGCGAGCATTCTAGTAGCCTTGACCTTAGTGATTGGCGTAGCCCTTTTAGCACTCATCGGTTCTGTACCAACTATAGAAAAACCGATTCAATTCTTGATGAATGGCAAAGTTTCGAACAACCAGATCATATTAACCCATATAGGTGGAGATTCGGTGAATCTAGGAAGTATAGTGATAAAGACATACATACCCGCGGGTATATACGCTGGAGCGGTCTACGAGATTCCTATAAGTGATCTACAAAGTTATGCGAAGATAAATGGTGGAGCGGTCTACGAATCGTGGAGCTGGAAGAGCTGGGGTGTTGGTGACACACTCACTATACCAATAGATAGATCGTTCGCACGATCACCCTTCGGTCTGATGGCACCGAAACCCGGTGAAAAGTTCGTGGTCGAAGTATACTATAGAGGTCAGGTCATAAGCAGTTGCACCATAACTATGAATTGATAACCCTTCTCATTCTTTGTCATCATGTTGGCGAAGATTAAAAGGCTCTTCTCTAGAAGACCACGTGTAGAAAGACACATAGGAAGGGATGGAGCACCTCACGAAGAAGTCTTGAGGAATATCGCGAGAGAGGTCGAGAATGAGATTAAAGATCTGAAAGGGTTGGTCGAATGGTACTGGGTCGATAGACCATGGGCCGCCGTGGCTATTACGAAGGATGTTGAGAGCGGTAATGTATGCTATCAGATTGTAAGCCCACGTTTAACCACTCTTGAATATACGATTTTAAATAAAGTCCATTACAAACTGATCGATAGGCTCAGCCTCATAGATGGGGATCCATCATCGATCTTCGATAGAGAAGCATCGAAGCTCATCCGCTTCTATTCGAATCTGAACAGCATCGGGGAAGCGAAGATCATCTACTATTTAAGGAGGAGGTGTTTAGGTTATGATAGCATCGATCCCATCTTCAAGGATCCCTTGGTAGAAGATATTTCATGTAATGGCCCCGATCTACCGATCTATGTCTACCATGTGGGCTACGGCTTCATCCCAACGAATATCTCATTCACCCGAAATTATCTGAATGATTTTGTTTCACATCTGGCGGAGGTCGCGGATAAACATATTTCGATAGGATTTCCCGTGATAGAGGCTACTCTACCCGATGGCTCTCGACTTACGGCATTCTGGATGAGAGAAGTGAGTGATAGAGGGAGCGGCTTCTCCATTCGTAGAGTTAAGATCGAACCTTTAACACCTTTCGATCTGGTGAGGCTGAATACGTTCAGCTCTAACGTCATGGCGTTGCTCTGGCTATGCGTAGAGTTCGGTGTGAATATGATGATCATAGGCGGGACGGCCTCTGGTAAAACGACGACCCTCAATGCGCTCTGCTCCTTCATACCGAAGAATAAGAGGGTGATCAGCATCGAGGATACGAGAGAGTTGATGCTCAACCATAAGAATTGGGTACCTTTGGTCACGAGGGAGGAGAAGAGGGTCGATGGTTCGAATATCAAACTCGATGCGATGTATTTGCTAAAGAGGGCCTTGAGGATGAGGCCCGAATACCTGATCGTAGGTGAGGTAAGGGGCGAAGAAGCACGCATACTATTTCAGGCGATGAATACTGGTCACATCGTATACTCGACGATGCATGCAGGTAATGCACATGAAGCCTTTACGAGGCTCTTCAACCCCCCAATCTTAGTCCCACCCGCTACTATACTCCCTCTCGATATCATCATCGTCCAATCCTTGGTCAAGCTTGGAGACCATACAGTAAGAAGGTGTACCTATATAGGAGAGGTAAGTTCTGTCGATGTAGAGAATAAGAGGGTTGAGCTTCACACCATAGCACAATGGCATCGAGATAAAGATGCTCTTATGCTATCATCCACACCAGATAGGGTATTTGGGAAGGTTAAGCATTTTATAGGTTGGAGTGACGATGAGATCGTGCGCAAGATCGAGGAGCGGAGGAGGATTATAGAAAGTGCCATAGCCGAAGGTGTTAGGAGTGAATTAAGATCAGTAGAGGCTGAAGATTAAGGCGGGGTTTTAATTGTACTTCACCCAGATAACTCAGAGGATCCTCAATCGAATAACTTCATCCAGTATATTGATGAGATCGATCGAGCGGTATGATGATCTATTGATAAAGGCGAGACTCCCGATATCTGGGTATGAATACTTGTGTAAGGCCCTCCTTTACTCACTTATTATGATGATATTCACAACCCTCACGTATCACTATACCCTTTCTTACCTTAGGATACCTTCGCCACTTCACCTCATAATCATCGTGCTGATGATTTTATCTGTACCAACATTCTTTGTAATAAAGCCATACTATACTATCGCATCGAGAAGGAGTAGAATAGATTCCAACCTACACCACACATGCGCCTTCCTCTACGCAGTAACGAAGGCGGGTATACAACCACTGGAAGCCTTCCAGCACCTTGTAGAGCGTAAGCACATATATGGGGCGATCGCCGAAGAGTTTGGAATAGCTG
The DNA here is from genome assembly GCA_025058425.1 of Nitrososphaerales archaeon. Taxonomy (NCBI): domain Archaea; kingdom Thermoproteati; phylum Nitrososphaerota; class Nitrososphaeria; order Nitrososphaerales; species Nitrososphaerales archaeon. The sequence goes on along the minus strand of JANXEG010000005.1, from coordinate 21,326 downwards.
TTAGAAGGGTTAAGTATCTGGGCGAGAATCTCTACACCTCTCTACATTATGTAGCCTCTACAACGAGTTCAAAGAGGTTAAGAGAGTTTATAGAGGGTTTTATAGTAAAGACGAAACAGTCTCTAACGATCGAAGCATACTTTCAAAAGAAGTTCAGAGAATTCTTTGAGTTGGAGAAGGTGAGTAAAGAAGCTACCGTAAGGATGTTCGGCTTACTCGGCGAACTGACCATCGTCTTAATCGCTCTAACACCGAGTCTGATGTTGACGATTGGATTATCGCTCGGAATCGTTAACCCTAATGCTATCCATTGGTCTAACATCTACATGGTTATAGCTACACCTATACTCGCCTCAATACTCCTTATCCTCATAAGGATTTTTTGCCCTCTTGGTGAAGCGGTCTCGACGATTAAGTTTACTCTACAATCACCGGTGATCGAGAATATTCCACTGAAGGTTGGAGAGGGTATGAATGAAAGATCATTCGTAAAGAGGGACCGTCTATTTCTGTTAAAGTACGCATTTAAGAGGCCATTGCTACTATTCTTCATCTACCCGTGGATCATCCTTCTTATCGCATCCCTTATACTCACATCTGTAATAACCCTTCTTTACATCTCAAACTATAATCCTTACGCATTACTCACATACACGGTTGTGGGTGCGTGTATGATTGGAGCCATATTTCATGAAGTTCGATTCAGGTACGTAATGTCCATCGAGAAGAGGACGCCCGACTTTCTTAGAGGCTTGGCTGAGAGCATAAAGGGAGGGGGCTCTATTATAAATGCGATCGATGCGGTTCTCGAGAGTGGTCTCGGATTACTAGGGAAGGAGATCAAGGATATAAAGATGGCAAGGTTCGGCCTTTCTTTAAAACAGTCCTTACTCATCATCGAGTATAGAACGGCATCGTTGATCCTTAAGAAGGTATTGAGTTTGCTTGCGAAGGCTCTAGAGTCCACGAAGAATCTGAGAGATATTCTTCTGATGGTGGCCGAAGATGTGGAGAGTTATATAAAATTGAGAAGAGAGAGGGCTTTAAGTATGTTGGGATACGTGATTTCATCATACATATGCCTCGGAGTATACTTTTATATCTATTCGACGTTGAAGAACCAATTCATCACAACCCTCACATCGATAAGAGGCTTCACAATAAATGATGCGATCAGATGGGTGTTGATAGAGGGCTACTATGTGGCCCTCTTTCTCAGTATAACACTCGGTCTAATAGCTGGTGTAATGCTCGAAGGTAGCATCCTTTCGGGCTTAAAACATAGCTCGATGATGAGTCTAATCCTCATAATCTGGTTAGGTGCAAATCCATGAAGGCCCAATCGACGATAATCGCAGAGCTCCTAATACTCGCTATAACGGTGAGTCTTGCGATAGGCTTCGTAGTCGCTACCAATTCTTACTTCATATACTATGCCCAGATGAAGAAGCTCGCATCGATCTACACATTCTCTGTAAAGAATGAAAATTGGGTCAACTTTACGGTCATTCATTCTGGGGGCGATACCATCGATATCTTCGGCCATGTTTATGCTATATTTAAAAATGGTACATCGAAGCATTTGAGTGCATACATAGTGAGAGAAGGGATCCTTCTGATCGATGGGAGGTTTACATTAAGTATGTTCAAGTTCGGCGAGGCATTCAAGGTCTGTGTAAGATTAAATGGGATTGACGATGCAATGGTCCAGCTCATCATCTCCTCACAAGATTCTGTGATATTGAGGGTGTCCGAAGAGGTTTGAGCAATACACGGAGATCGAAGGGTATTTCTTTGATCATCTCAGCTTCAATCATACTCGCTACGATCGTAACTATCGTCACGATGTTCCAAGTATTTGTAGTTCCAGAGTTATTAAAGGAGAGGGCGTATAACCATTCACAGGAAGTTATGAGAAGCCTACAGGAGTTGTATACTAAAAGGAGTAGTGTTATTACATTATCGTACTTTGGCATTCCTCTCTTCGCACCCATTTCGTTCGATGGTACATTAAGATATAGCCCTAAGCCCGAATTGAGGATCGAAATCTTTAATATGACTGAAGATACTCTCATCGAAAGATGGCTCGATACTTCACACGTGGTTAATATTGAAAGGTTGGAGGAGATTTATCTACACTGCCAAACCGTCCAAAGTGGTATGATAACGAATATTACGATCGTCCGAGGGGGATCAAAACTCACGATTCACCTAACTTCTGAAGACTTTTACACTACCATATTGAATAGAACGACCCTTGCACCTACGAATTATATAATCCCCATGGTTCGACTTCGATTGGAAATAATACATGACTCGACCATCCAGATTTACAACTTTATGACGAATCAAGGAGAGTCGTTGATACTAAACCTCAAGGATTTAATCCATATCCCATCCCAATTCCTCACAAAATCTACATTATACTTCACTACGAACTCTCCGAAGCTCTACTTGAAATACTTCGAGCAGATACGTTTAGATAGGATCTACACGATCAGAGGTGCGATCATCTATCGGTCGAGCGGTTATTCACTATCGTATATGGCAACACCGTGGTCTTTAATCACATTCGATGAAAGGAACTCCTCCATCTCTACATCTCCACAGATATTCTGGATAAATGGTACATTGACCTTTACTTTACTCAATATGACGGGGATGAAGGGCTCGGTCGGTGGAGTAGGTAATGTGAAGATAAACCTCATCGAAGATGATACCATGACTATCACATCCAGCTTCTCCAAACTCAGTCTGAACTTTACACATACTTTCAAGATAAAGAATGCCCATATTCAGCTCATCGATATTCTTAAAACGAGCGCTCCACGAGGTATTAATATTAGTATTCAAGAGGGAGGCGGGTGGATCGCTGTAACGTTCGAGGGAGATGGTAACTTTAACTTTAAACTTATACTCAGCAATGTTAAGATCGCTCTACACTGATCGAAGATGGCCTTTTCGACCTTTATAAAGATTGATAAAGCTCTATGCGAAGCTCTCAATTAAAAATTTTTAACCTTCTTAACATCTATGAGGATTAAGGTGTAATCGATGGATTTAAAGGATAGGTTATTTTGGATCGCCAAAGAAGATGAAATCAAGAAGGCTGAGACTACAGATGTCTACTTTATTCATACTGTAAATGCACTTCGCAAAAGTGGTACCGATCCTCACGTTGTAATGGAGGTCTTTGCGAGGGAGTTGCCATACCAGGAGAATTGGGCCATCGCTACGGGGATCTATGAAGTTGCCAAACTTCTCGAAGGTCTTCCTGTGAATGTAATGGCCATGGATGAAGGAGAGGTATTCTTGGCATCTCGAGGATCGGCAGTATACGAACCGATACTGCAGATCGAGGGAAAGTATACCGATATAGCTATATTTGAAACTGTAATCCTCGGTCTGATCACCTCATCGACGAGTGTTTCGACGAAGGCCGCAAGGTTGAGGCTGATCGCTGGTGATAAACTATTATTCAGCTTTGGTACAAGGAGGGCACATCCAGCTCTAGCTCCGATGATCGAACGGGCCACCTATATTGCAGGCTTCGATGGTGTTTCCAATGTGCTGGGTGCTAGATTGATAGGTAGACGGCCGGTCGGTACGATGCCTCACGCCTTTATCCTATCATTCGAAGATCAGAGGGAAGCGTGGAAGGCCTTCGATCGAACACTCCCCGAAGATCTGCCCCGAATCGCCCTGATCGATACCCTATTCGATGAAAAGATAGAGGCAATTATGGCACTCGAAGCCCTAGGCAAAAGGTTGTACGGTGTCAGATTGGATACACCGAGGTCGAGGAGGGGTGACTTTAGAAAGATCATAGAGGAGGTTCGGTGGGAATTGAATATAAGGGGAGGTGAAAGTGTAAAGATATTCGCTTCTGGTGCGATCGATGAAGATACGATTATGAAGGTTCGTGACCTTGTAGATGGCTTCGGCATAGGCACTACCGTTAGCAATCCACCCGTGATAGACTTCAGCATGAAGATCGTACAAGTAGAGTTGGATGGGAAAGTTAGCTTTAGAGCGAAGCGTGGAGATCTGGGAGGAAAGAAACAGGTGTATAGAGATGAGGAGTCATTCGAGGATACGGTTACATTGGCCTTAAAACAACCCCCAGAGAAGGGGAAGCCATTACTCACACCACTTATCGAGAATGGTAAGATCGTACGTAACTTTAAGGGGATCGATGAGATTCGAAGTTCTGTATTATCAAAATTAAATAGGTTGAGGAGTGTGCAGCCGAGGTTAAAGTGGTCTTAATTTGGTATTAACATCTACTTAATTAACTAATTAACAAAATCAACAAAATCTTTATCTGGTTGAAAGTAATTTTAAGCCAAAGGACTTTAATATCTTTCAGTAAGTCCTTGGTCGATCGGTTTTGGCCGTTAAAAAATCCTCTGATCATCGAAGTCTGAAGATAAGATTCTCAGAGGATACGATTCGCTCCGCATCGAACGCCCTTGAGATACTATTCCCGAAGGGTAAGACAAGGACCGCGGCTACAATCTTCATTCAATGGCTCAATGAACGTGGTGGTCAGGCTACAAAGAGTGCCATCAGCCATTTTGCGAACCAACTGCAAGAAGGCAACTTTCAAGTAAATGGTATCCCTTTCAAGTACAGTCGGAGGAATTTCTATCTAACTATATTGAAGACATTGATCGATCTAGGCTTTATAAGTAGAAATGTTCCGGTATGGGATAGTAAAAGAAAGAGGACTTTGTACGTCTATTCACGGAATATCTTCGATATACCTCAGAAGCCACCCGCGATCGGTTTTTGGAGGAATGCGTACTACATCTGCAAAAAATGGAATGAGATGTTCATGAAATAAATTCTGAAGTTAACGATCTTACGATCCTTATCATAATCTTATCGTTAGAATGTGCAATATCAACTCTTAAAGTTAATCTATATAGGGTTTAGAAACATAGAGCCGTGATTAAGAATTAAATTCAAAATTACACTCTCACATCAACCTTTTAAATACCTAAAATACCTATTCTACATTTTCTACATCCATATTCAATCGAGAGATCTGCTTCAAACCGATGAATGGGGGTAATCCTCCACGAATCAATAGATCGTACACTCGCTCCGCCCTCTCACGCATCAACTTTATAAATGCGGGCCAAGTTACAACACTCACAGCCCTGAATTTCGAACCCTCTCTGATCGCTATTAAAACCCTGCCTCTTCTACAGAATCTTGATGCCCTTGCATCGACACTGATCTTTCCTACGTACGTAGCTCTGGCTTGAAAGCCCTTGGCTAAAGGGATCTTCGCACGGCTCAAGGCTACCACATATATAGCATCTTTAAACTTAGGATATACATACCAATACTTATCACCATCGATCGCATTTACCAAATCCATGACATCTCTTTGAGAGCAATTCGGGTACATCCTCATCAATCTTTCCAAAAATCTTCTACGGTTGTGCTTTCTCAAGGCTCTAAGCCCTCAAAGCCCTCGGAATATCTTTCATGTATCCTATGGTGTATTTAGCTTCTTCGCAATTATGATTACCACGCCACCCATCATTCGAGTACGAAGATCAACTTCATCAAATACCCTCTTCAGTAAAGATTCTAACATCTTATTGATCTGAAGGCTCTTATAAGTTAAATAAAGTGCAGAGTAGTATCTGCCCACACTACCGAGGAATAAAGATGCAAGGATAGGTGCGATGAACCTCCAGTATAGGCCGATAAAGACCCTAATTATATAGGTGTTCGGTTTGCCTAGGTCGACGATCAAGACCCTGCCGCCATCCTTTAAGATGCGGGAGATCTCACTTATAGTAGCGATCAAATCTTTAGCATCTCTAAGGGCAAATCCGCACGTTACGCTATCAAATGTACGATCTCTGAATGGCAAATATTCGAAGACGCCTTGAATGAATGATACATCATCTTCACCCGAAAACCTCCTCTTCGCCTCTTTCAACATCGATCTTAGAGCATCGTACATCACGATTCCATTCACATCGAAGTTCTGCTTCACGATTCTACTCATCGTACCGGGGCCGCAACCCAGATCGAGTAGTAAATCACCTTCCCGAATCGCTAATAACACACCTTCCTTCCGATAATGCATATCTCGGCCCAATGAGATTATAAAATTACCTTTATCGTAGATCGATACGAGCCTATCTAAAACATCGATCACTTCTCGCCATCTTTTATCGAGCCCTACCTTCAAATCTATGCACCAGATATTACTATATTACCATTCAAATATTACTTATCAAAGGTCTTCAAAATGTTTGGCAATTCATCGATCAGATCTGTCGCAGCTACATGAAGACCGAATTTCTCTACAACCCTCTCCTCAACTAAACCATTTACGAATGCTCCTATAACGGCTGCATCAAAGGGTGAATAACCACGCGCCATGAGCCCAACTACCAAACCTGAAAGTACGTTATCTGTACCGATTACACTTAACAATGGGCTCCTCCTACGATTCAAAGTAACCTTATCACCATTCGAAATGATATCTACAACCCCTTTCAATAGAATCGTTATACCATATTCAAGGGCCTTCTTCTTCACAACTTCGACCCTTTCATCGATCGAGTCGCCCAACTTAGCACCGAAGAGCCTTTCAAACTCGTCGGTGTGAAGAGTTACTATCGAAGGTTTATTGATGATCTCTTTAACAACATCATGTACCAAAGCTTCTCCATCGAGTAAAACCTTTACACCTTTCCACAGTAACTCACGTACCAGAATACACATGCCTGTAGCCTTCTGCCTACTCATACCAGATCCTAGGGCCAATGAATCTACCTTCGGTAACCACTTTAACAATCGGTTGGCACAACCTACTGTTAACTTTGCGTCAGGATAAGGTATAACGATGAAGTTTGGTGATAGTGCCCGTATTGCCAATGAAATTACCTGAGGGACTGCTATGTATACAAGATCGACACCACTTCGAAGGGCTGCTGAGGCAGTCAGAAAGGGCGCTCCGTGGTGAAATTTGCTCCCTCCGACTACACATACGATACCATTCTCACCCTTCCTCTGTGTAACTATCCTTGGCTTAAATATTCTCGAAATATCATCGATCGTAATCCAAGATCCCTCCAAGATCGACCCTCCCAATTCGTAATTGATTTATAAATAAAGACTTAAAAGTACAACTGAAAGATGCGGAAGATCTGCGAATCTCTACAAAAACTGCAATCCTTATTTCCTACCAATACACTTTAACTCGTTGATAAGATGGATCGTACATTAAAACCGGTAAGAGATATCTCACTAAAAGAACCATCTTCAGTTAGAAGTATAATAGATGAGATGAGCGAATGTGGGGGTTTTGTAGCGAGGCATTTTGCTGAAGGCGTAAATATACTGATGAATATGATGAATGACCCGATCTGTGTCAAATTCTTATCCTTCCCTGCAGCGATCGTGGCCACCGGTGTTAGAGGGGTATTGAAAGAAATGGTGAAGCGCAGAATGGTCGATGTTATAATAACCACTGCAGGTAGTATAGATCATGATCTAGCACGTTCCTGGGGAGATTACTATGAAGGTAGCTGGGACCTCGATGATGTGAAACTCCTTCGAAGGGGCTTTCATCGCCTCGGTAATATCCTTATTCCACGTGATAACTATGGGATACTGTTAGAGAAGAAGTTACAACCATTCTTTGAAGAGCTTTATAACAAAGGTATTAAAGAGATCTCATCGGTAAAACTTTGTGAACTCCTCGGTAGTTACGTGAATAACGAATCATCGATACTTTACTGGGCATACAAGAATAGAATCCCCGTAATAATACCCGGTCTGATGGATGGAGCCATAGGGAGTCAGATATGGCTCTTTTCACAAAGAAGGGATCTGCAAGTGAGTATCCTTAAGGATGAGCAGACCTTGGCAGATATCATCTTTTCAGCGAAAAGGTCTGGAGCACTCATCATAGGTGGAGGTATAAGTAAACATCATACGTTGTGGTGGAATCAATTCAAAGGTGGTTTGGATTATGTAGTAGAGATTACCACGGCGGTGGAGTACGATGGTAGTCTGAGCGGTGCACGTGTTAGAGAAGCGGTTTCGTGGGGTAAGGTAAAGCCTAGGGCGAATAGAGTTACGATCTATGGGGATGCCACCGTCCTTCTACCATTTATGATCGCAGCGATACTTCAAAGATAGAAAAGATAGAAAAGGTACATGAAAGATGTGGAGGGCGCCTTCGTATTCGTGAAGATTCATCATGAGATGTTAAATGTGAAATGTGAGATGTTGGGCCTTCGGAAGAAATGAGGTATAGATGATGAAGATCTTCGATTCGAAAAGTTAGTGTTACCTTAAAGTAAACGGTATCGATACTTTCTATTCATCGTATTCGTTATAGTGTAATAAGGGGCACTACGTGAAGGGCGACGATACCGATCAATTTGATCATTATGTTCAACGATGGGCCCGCGGTATCCTTGAAGGGATCTCCAATCGTATCGCCAATTACAGCTGCTGCATGGGCTGGTGACCTTTTACCTCCGAAGTGGCCGAGCTCGATGTACTTTTTGGCGTTATCCCATGCACCTCCCGCATTCGCCATGAAGAGGCCGAAGAGGAGGCCTACGACGATACTCCCAGCGAGGAATCCACCCAGGATCATCTTACCCTCTGGCATCATGCCTAAGCTCACTGGACTCAACAACGCTAAGAGACCCGGTGCTACCAACTCCTTCAGAGCACCCTTCGTACTTATATCGACACATCTAGCATAATCGGGCTTAGCATTACCTTCAAGTATCCCCGGTATCTCTCTAAATTGCCTCCTTACCTCTTCGACCATTCTGAAGGCGTTCCTGCTGACGGCCTGTATTACCAACGCCATAAAGAGGACCGTAAGGGCACAGCCGATGAACACCCCAGCGAACGTATGGGGGTTAAGGAAGCTGAAGGCTGAGAGTTCGAGCTTCGTCACGGCTGCATACGTTGCGAAGAGCACGATAGCGGTTAGAGCGGCCGAACCTATCGCGAATCCTTTACATATGGCTTTAGTGGTATTCCCGACCGAGTCTAGAATATCTAATTCGTCTCTAACCTTCTCGGGCATCTCCGACATTTCGGCCATTCCTGCTGCATTATCGACTACCGGACCGTAGGCATCCGAGGCCACAACTATACCGGTTATGGAGAGCATCCCTACATCGGCCATCGTGATACCATAGATCCCGCTCAAGAATCCGTACTCGGGGATGTACGCTATATAATACGACACGATGATCGCTACAGCGATGAATATTACTGGAATGATAGTGCTGAACATACCCACTGAGAAACCCGTCAACACAGTTATGGCTGGACCGCTTTGAGAAGCATGGGCTATCGATTGGGCCGGTCGATAGATTCTATTTGTAAAGTAATCTGAGGTTAGGCCCACAGCCATACCGACTATCAAACCAACTACCACAACCCATGTAATGCGAAGGCCCAAGGATGGTTCCAGTATGATCTGTGAAATGAAGTAAGTGAACAACGCCGTTAATACGCTACTCAGTATGGTGGCGAAGGTTAGAACGTAGCTCGGTTCACGGACTCGTGCACCTAAACTTACCGAGAGGGCGGCCAGTGCCGATGCGAGTATCGCAAAGCCCCTCAACACGAGCGGGAATACTATTATCCCCAAACCCAATCCTGGAAACTTCTCCCATAGTAGGTAGCCTATGATCATGGCGGCCAGCATACTCGCGACGTAAGATTCGAAAAGATCGGCACCCATACCCGCTACATCACCCACGTTATCACCGATGTTATCAGCTATAACTGCGGGGTTTCTCGGATCGTCCTCGGGTATCTTGGCCTCGACCTTACCTACCAGGTCGGCACCTACATCGGCGGTCTTTGTATATATACCTCCACCAACCCTTGCAAATAGAGCCACGGTACTGGCTCCGAAGCTGAAGGGGAGTACGAGGTGAGGATCTTTAAAGATCACATAAAACGAAAATACTCCGAGTAGGCCAAAACCGACCACACACATACCCGTAATAAGGCCACTCCTGAAAGCCAATTGAAGGGACCTGCCTATCCCAAAGTTTACCACGCTCTGTAGCGTTCTAGAGTTCGCCTTTAAAGCTGCATACATCCCTATAAAGCCTGCTGCACTCGAACAGGCCGCACCGAAGATATAGGTCACAGAAGCCTTCCATCCTCCAAATCCGGGGACAAAGGCTAAGGCTACAGCTACGACCACCGCTATTAACCATATGGTCTTATACTGCCTCGATAGGTATGCGTTAGCCCCTTCCCATATCGCCTCAGCTATCTCCCTCACCCTTCCCGTACCCGCATCGGCCCTTAACAATTGATATAGCGAGATACCCGCTATTACAAACGCTAGGATAGACATTACCGGTACTGTGAGGATGAGATCAAAGTTCACTCCAATCATCCCTAGCTCGAACCACCCTTATGATAAGGCTCTTCACCACCATCTTAACCTTTCTCTTAACACTCTTTTTATTTAAATCTTTTGTAAGTCACACAGAAAAGTTTCTAAAGTTATATCCTATTAACATGCATAGATCTTTATTTTTTTGCACAAAATTATACAAAAGATCATTACATCGGTATCTCGGTATCAACGGTTCTCTATAGTATTGTTGAATCGTTCAGATCCTGGTATTTGGTACGTTCCTTATTGGTTGTAAAGCCTATAATCAGATTAACAGCGAAAAACCCTACTCATTATATCGACTCGAATATTGAATGTAAAAGAGTAAATTAAATAAGACGCCTTTGCTATTTAATTAAAAATGGCAGGGTGGCGGAGTGGTTACGCGGTCGCCTGCAGAGCGACTATACATGGGTTCAAATCCCATCCCTGCCTCTAAACTTCTCTGTCAATATTGATAAGAGTTCAGATCGTCTTTTAAATCGTCCATCCTAAAGTCCTTAAAATTCACGTTAGAGATAAGAATTACTCAAAAATACGTACTGCTATAATGATATCGTTGACGTTGGTCCCTGTGGGGCCCGTGATAATAGTATCGCCAAGCCTTTCTAAGAACGTATTCGAATCGTTATTCTGTAAAAAAGATTCGACATTCAACCCCATCCTCTTCGCTCTACTCAGAGTATAGCTATCGACGATACCGCCTGCAGCATCTGTAAACCCATCGATACCATCGGTACCTACAGATGCTATGGCCAGACCTCTTACGTTATCGATATATCTACAGGCTGAGAGCACGAGCTCCTGATTTCTCCCTCCCTTACCACTGCCCTTAACTGTCACGGTAGTTTCACCACCCAGTACTATTGAAATACCTCTTGCTCCCAACTTCTTAACCTTCATATACCTTGCGATCGCCGATACCACCTTCCCGACCTCTCTAGCCTCACCTTCAAGGAGTGTAGTTAAGATACATGCATCTAAACCGTTCGATTCCAGATACTTAAGGGCGGATTCACATGCCAGATCATTGCTACCTATTATAAAGTTATGTACTCTTTCAAAGATCTTATCCCCAGATTTCGGGGTCTCAGGTATTAGTCCATCTACTCCTTTCTCGAGTACCTTACGAACAGATTCTGGAGCTTTACTCCAAATATCATACTTCTTAAGGATCTCGACCGCATCTTTATATGTAGATGGATCTGGGGCAGTAGGTCCTGAGGCGATAGTTTCGATTCTATTACCTACAACATCAGATATGATGAGGCTGATGACCCTCGCTGGATAGATTTTCTGGGCCAATCTGCCGCCCTTGATATTTGAAAGATGCTTTCTAACGATATTCAATTCATCGATCGTCGCACCCGATTGTATCAGACTTTTTGTAATGCTCTGCTTATCCTCGAGTGTCACACCCTCTATAGGTGATGTCATCAATGCTGACCCTCCACCAGAAATAAGGCAGAACACAAGATCATCTTCATTCAGATCATCGGTAAGTTCTAAGATCTTCGATGCGGCAGAAAGAGACTCTATCGTAGGGATCGGATGGCCAGCCTTCAACAACTCTATCGATCCGGTGTAAAACCTTCGATGTTGATATTTGGGGATGGCGACTATTCCATAATGAATTCTATCCCCTAAGATACTGTACAATGCTTCAGCCATCGGTGCCGATGCCTTACCCCCACCGATTACATAGATTTTATCAACCTCCTTTAAATCGATCGATAGATGATCGATCTGAATTCGGTCACCATCTCTTTTAACATGCCCTTTGATCAAGTTCTGGGGGTCGATCGATGATAGTGCAGCTTCTATCGCTCCGAGGATAAGATGGCGCGCTTCTAAATCGGTTTCTTCACTCCTTAGTAATTGTGCTCTATTTTTAATCGGTCCAGACTCGCCCATCGATATTACAATACTAGTGTTGCGTTATTAAGTATAAGATTATGATATTCTCATTAAGCATTTTGAAAGCAAGTTACGGAGGAGTCTCATGACGAAGCTCTTTTATTATCAATACATCCAAAATTTTTATCATATTAAATCCACAAGCGTTTTCATACCCTCTTACACTCACCATCCTTGAAACGTGATCCTTCTATAATTCAATACTCTTTAGTTAGAGATCTGCACCCATTAAGTTTATTAACTTTTGAAGGTTACATAGAGTTATGATAATCAGCATAACACCAGACCTGGCTTTAGATGAAGGATATACCTATGCTGGAGGTCTTGGGGTTTTAGAGGGTGATAAATTTTATGGTGCAGCAAAGTTGGGCATACCTTACAAAGTTCTATGCTTACTTTACCATGAAGGCTACGTGGATTATGAGTTTGATGATCAGGGCAATCCATTACCAAAACCTCAACCTCAGCCGAAGGAATTTTTAGATAAATTCACCAAAGGTGATACCTTCACTATAGAGTTAAAGGGCCAGAGTGTGAAGGTAGAAGCGCTCAGATACCAGAAGGGTAGTGCTGAGGCGGTATTCTTTAGACCTTTGGAGCCAGACTGGGCATATCATTTAGTGAATCGATTATACATAGAAAGAGATATCGAGGAAAAATTCTTCAAGTACGTACTCTTGGCGAAGGCATCTGCCGAATTTATAAGGAGATTCATAGGCGTTGATGAAATCGATTATATAGACCTTCAAGAGAGCTACGCCTGCATCTTACCATTAATCTTGAAGATTCCGGGGAAGTATAGAGTTGTGATTCATACGGCCGGGCCTTGGGGCCATCCGATCTTCCCGAAAGAGCTCTTTGAGAAAGAATTCGGATATACATTCATAAGTGATAGCATCTCATTAACGGAGATCGGACTTGCAGCTTCCAGCGAGGCCTTTTCGGTTTCGGCGAAGCATTACGAGACTATGTGCAAGATCATACCACACTTTTCGGAGAAGCTTCGTTACGTAACGAACGGTATCTTTATAGATAGGTGGATGGATGGCGATTTAAAGGCCTGTTATGGGAAGGGCGATCTGCATATGCATGATTTTATAGCGATACGGAAATCTATTCGGGAGAGATTCATCGATTCCATCAGACGGTATAAGGATGTGGATATTGGTAATAGGATGATCATCGGCTGGTGCAGGCGCTTTACTTCATATAAAAGGCCCGAATTTGTGATAAAAGCTATCGATGAAGTATCGAATAAAGAAGCCGTCTTTATTATAGGTGGAAAGGCCCATCCACACGATATCGTCGGTTTAGAAAATATGAAGGTATGCTACAGATTACATAAAGAGAGGGAGAATGTAATCTACATTCCCGATTATACGGTGGCGACGGCAAGAGAAATACTCAAATCGATAGACCTTCTACTCTTTACACCATCTCCCGGCTTAGAAGCGTGTGGAACGAGTTACATGAAGGCTGCAGTAAATGGTGTACCGACACTTTCATCCCCAGATGGTGGTGTTATGGAGTTGATTATGGATGATATAAATGGTTGGCTCTTCTTACACATATTGGATTATATCAGCAAGCCGGGGACAGCGACGGCCCAAAGAATAGATATGCTCGATTACGATGCATTTAAAAGTAAATTACAGCAGATCGTGGCATTGTACAAGAATAACCCAGAGAAGTACTATAAAGTCTCATTGAACGCTCTACTCACATTCATCCCCAGAGTAAGTATCGAGAGAGTGTTAAATGAGTACTATCCAAGAATCGTTAGGGTATGGCATTAGCCTATGAAGTTAGAGTGTGAAGATCTTAACTCCAATTCAATCACGGGTATGAATAAAGCTCCTATAGCCTCTTTAGAGTGTGAAGATCTTAACTCCCCTTAACTCTCTATACTCTCTATACTCTGTCTTAATTCGGTTATAACTCATTGATTATCTTGTTTATCTGCTCCGCCATGTAGTGATTCCTCAATACGACCTTGACGGACTTTACACCCTCTAACCTTCTCAGCGTTTCCTTAATATCCTTCGCGATCTTCATAGCGAATACCGGGGGGCAGAAGGGAGCGGTAAGTCTAAAGTATACTGAGATATTACCATCATCGATATCTATCTGCTCCACGAGATTCATCTCCATGATCGAAATACCTATTTCGGGATCCATTACATTGGCGAGCGCCTTCTCAACCTCACTTCTATCTATACTACTCGTCATCACATAAATCGAGATAGTGTATACTATATAACTATTTCGAAAAATGGCCAACCCTCATCATATCGATGCTAGTTTATTAGAAGCAATTTTTAAAAACCCTTAGACTCCAATTAACATCGATCTTTATGGAGAATGTTAGAGCACATGTGTATATCTCGGGCTTAGTTCAGGGGGTCTTCTTTAGAAGTAACACTCGAAAGCAGGCGTTAAAAAGGGGCGTGCGTGGATGGGTGAGGAATCTGCCCGATGGGAGGGTGGAAGCTATCTTCGAGGGTAGTAAGGATATGGTACAAGAGATGGTCGAATGGTGTAAAGTTGGCCCTCCAGGTGCGAGAGTTTCAGATGTAAAGGTATACTGGGAGGAGTATCGTGGCGAATTCGACACATTCGAAATCATCTATTAAAAATCGATTTCATCGGTATATCGATACTATATTGAAAGGTACTATCAGAAGTGAAAAAGCTTTAAGTCAGCTATGGATAAGAACTTTGGGATGAGTTTTACAGAAGATGAGGTTAAACGTGCCGCTGAGCTCAAGTTATGGATAGAAAAGCGAATCGCAGATTTAGAGGGCGAAATTGCCAAATTAAAAGAGACCTTATCACTCGTAGATAGTATATTGAGAAAGGGGAGTTTCAAGAGTGCTATAGATATTACCACTCCACATCTCTTTAAGCAAGAAAGATCGTTGGTACAGGCCGAGCCTATCGAAGAAGTTAAAGAAGAGAGGGCATTGATCAGACCTAAAGATGGCTTCCTTCTGGGACATGCATTCATCTCTAACAAATCTGTAGAGATCGTGCCCGCTGAAAACGTTTTATTGAATGTGGATACACCACCTTTCAAATCATTCTTCATAAATAGAATTCTAGAGGGTATGAAGAGTAAAGATTCTGAAGATGTGAATAAAGGTAAGTTGAGTAGTGATGAAGTGATAAATTATGAAGTGAAAGATGAAAATGGTATAATAAAGAAGATCGTGATAAAGAATTATCGGGATAAAGGCAGATTGAACGAAATTATCAATACCGCTATATGGGCCTTTACGAGAATGTTGGAGAAGAAGGCACAATAGTTGACCACTACAATCTATTCGTTATAGTAGTATTGGTAAATTACAATTGAGATTTAAAATCAGTACATGAGATGATCAAACCAAATTCTTAATAACTGGCCTTTATCCTAAATATTTGGCAAGGGGTTATACTCCTTGCCGATAGACTTTTATAAGAAGCTCAAAGAAGCGGGAGTTGCGTACACTTTTAGAGACTTCATTCTGATACCCGGTCTGAGTGAGATAGAACCTTCACAGATAGACCTATCTACAAATTTCACAAAGAATCTAAGGCTCAACATACCGCTAGTCTCATCACCTATGGATACGGTCACAGAGGCTGAGATGGCAATAGCTTTGGCGAGGCAAGGTGGTATAGGGATCATCCATCGTAACATGTCGGTAGAGGAACAGGTAGAGGTTGTGAAGCGTGTGAAGAGGGCCGAGTCGTTCATCATTCGAGATGTCGTTACGATCGCTCCAGATCAAAATGTGGGTGATGCGATAAATCTGATGAAGAAGCATAACATCTCTGGTCTGCCAGTCGTTGATGGAGATAAATTGGTGGGGATCGTGACGAAGAGGGATGTAAACTTCGCTTCACTAGATGAGAAGATATCGAATGTGATGACGAAGGATGTAATAACGGCCGATGAAAATGTAACTATAGAGGAGGCGAAGAGGATTATGCATAAGCATAGAATAGAGAAGTTGCCAGTAGTGGGTAAGGATAAACGCCTCCTTGGATTGATCACGATAAAGGATATTTATTCACGTGAGAAGTACTCACTCGCCTCAAGAGACCGTGAAGGTAGGCTCCTGGTCGGTGCTGCACTATCACCGATCGATATAAATAGGGCTAAGAGCCTCGATAAGTATGTAGATGTTTTAGTATCCGATGTTGCCCATTTCCACAATCGTAATATTTTGAAGGCTGCTGCGAAACTTGTAAAAGAAGTCAGTGCAGACTTCGTTATAGGTAATATAGGGACTTCTAAAGCGATGGAAGATGCCATCAGCACCATCGATAGAATCGATGGTGTAAGAGTAGGTATAGGCTCTGGTTCATCATGTCTAACATCTGAATTGATGAAGGCTGGAGCGCCCACACTCTTTGCAATCGCACAGGTTTCAGTAGCATTGCAGAAGTACAATCTGAATATTCCGATAATCGCCGATGGTGGTATAAGAACCCCTGGGGATGCAGCCTTGGCATTGGCGGCTGGTGCATCATCGGTGATGATGGGCAATGTATTTGCAGGCTGTGCAGAGTCTCCCGGTGAGTTGATCAAGATCGGTGGAAAGTACTATAAACCGTATAGAGGTATGGGTAGCCTATCCGCGAGGATGAAGAGGTACGCTCTGGATCGTTATAGCCATCCCGCAAAGGGTGTGGTGGAGGGTGTGGAGGGTGTGGTACCTTATAGAGGTGATGTTCAAACCGTTGTAGAAGAATTTGTGAATGGGCTAAAAGCGTCCTTTGGTTACGTGGGTGCAAGAAATATACCCGAGCTCTGGGAAAAGGCGGTATTCGGTGCTGTAACCGTAGCGGGTCTGGAAGAACTTAAGCCTCACGATATAATTTTACCGGGTGAGGAGAAGATATAGAATAGATGAAGAATGAATAAGAAAAGTAAATGAAGCGATGAATGATTGAAGGTTTTATGAAGAATAACGATCGAGGAGTAGATAAAGAGCGAAAATGATTTTACTCATTTAAACTCCGTAGGAACGATACCACCATATATCTATCGGGAGGTATTGCCTTAGATACATACAAAGCACCACAGGCATTCGCGAAGATCAATCGCTCTCTAGCTTTAAAATTCGCAAGGTAACCATAGATATTTCCAGCATCCCACACATCACCAGCACCGGTTGAAACCCTTTGATCGACCTTAAAGCAAGGTACACAAATAGCATCTTTACCATCACTGGTAGCTGAGCAGATAGATGTGTGTAAATCTACAATCGTATTTAAGTGAAGGGAGAGGTTTTTCGCAACCCTTTCCACATCGAGCTCTGTAAATCTACTTGGTAATGGTGCTATATTCATCAACTTAGCCAGTCCAGAGGCTTCATTCTCATTGATGCTTAATACATCTACCAAACCTTTCTTCAGAATCGAATCTATCACTCCTCTAAAATCAGAGAGCCTCGTCGTAAAGTCGGCTGGAGCGAATAATGTCCTTACACCCGCACCCTTACCAAATTCGAAGACCTTTAAAGCGAGCTCGGTTCCAAAGTTATAATTAGCTGCCCAATTCGTGACTACTACCATCTTCGCTTCACAGATCCTATTAAACTCATAATCGCTCAATAGACTTGGATGAAATCTAGCTATATCTCCTAAATCACTCAACATTACATTCACCAAACGGCCCGCTTCTTTAAACTCTAGAGCTACCGTATAGCCAGGCTTTCCATCTATAATTCTCAATTCTACATTCTGCAACTCCGAAAAGGTCTTTAAAAGTAGAGGAGAAGTTTGGTCGTCGGCGAGCGTGATCAGAGTGGTTTCTACACCCAATCTACCGAGTGCGTAAGCGATATTCACAGCATTACCACCTTTACATTCAAATTGTTCAATACCGTGAATACTCCCCCCGCCATACTCGACCTTCACCTTCAACCTTTCAAAGATATCCTTCAGTGATTCAAATTTTACAAAACGGTCTACGAAGAAGTCTGGAAGGATGACGGTTCTACCCAGATTAGTAGCATTCATTATTAGCTCACAGAGTTGGGAATAGTTGCGATCCTTCATCATCTTGATTTGAACAACGATAATAAAAAAGATTAGTGCCTCCTTCAGCATATAACGAATTATGTGAAGGTTGGAAGGATAAAAGAGCGGTGAGCATCCTTCTTTGAATTATAAATGAGAAATGATCACATTTCATCGATTCATGGTTGTTACTTGATTTGACCGATCGCCATGCTCCTAATTAGATCGATAACATCTTCATACCTATCCGCTATATTCTCCAAAAATTCAATAATATCTTTTAATAAAAAGGCATACTTAAATTTGTCCAATTCATCGAGCATAACCATGAGTGAAGGTATTATGGATTCTCTCCTCAAATCATCGATCTCTTCCTCTAGCCTCTCAACTCTATCGGCTATATTTAGAGTTTCTTGAGGATCGAGGAACAATTTACCGAAGGCATCGAGCGTTAAATTGGACATCTCAACAAGCATCTCTGATTGCTTTTTTAAATCGGTTTTTAATGATTCATCGATCTCTCTATTCGGGATGTACTTCAATCTACCCACTGCAGCCTTAGCAAATGATGCTGCATCATCCGCTGTAGTTAATAGCTTAATGATATCTTCACGGTTTATAGGGTGAAAGATGCCCTTTGTGAGTTCTGCCATGATCTTTTTCTTAATATCATCACCTTCACGTTCCTTCACAAAGATATTCTGTGCATGAATCTTCGCGTTAGCTTCATCACCTTCAAGCAAAGCATAGATATAATCCCTCGATTCAACCACTACTTCTTTAATCTTATTTAAATGCTCCTCACAAAGCTTTAATATCTTCCTCTCTTTTTCCCTACCAAACCATATGGCAGAGCTAAAACTCTTAAATTTCAAGCTGATAGAAATGGTATCATCGTGATATATAAGGTTATGCTCAATATAATAGTGGTTGGTAACGTCAAAGCCCACGCTAAAACGATCTTCATTACGATCATCTTATCTACACCACCACCTCCAACCAAACCAACACCTATGATCGACCCTATCGATGATTGTGTGGTAGAGATTGGCATACCATAACCGAAGATGAGGTATGGTAGTGTGGTGAATAAGTAAATGACGGTCGCATTCGATAATTCTGCAGCAAAACCTGTAATTGGAACCAAGCGAGTGGTCCTCATACCTGCTACTCTGATCACCCTCGGTCCTAAGCTCAACCCGCCTATTAAAATTCCGATACTGCCCAATAGAGCCATGAAGAACATCGCCGTGCTATCTGGAATTCTACCGATTTCTTTCGTTACCGTAACGAATACGCCCGTTGCATTCGCTACATCGTTGGCACCGAAAGAGTAAGCGGAGAAACACAGCGCCCCTATCAATAACCATTTGATTACACGATCTATAGTTTGCATACTCCATGATAACCTTGTAAAGATCGAAATCGAAATATAGTAAAGAATTATTGCAACGATCAATGAAAGGATCGGTGATGCGATCATAGCGATAAATACTTTTTCCAATACAGCCCACTTGATTTTCTCTACACCATAGGCAACGATCCCATATCCGATTATGGCACCTACCAGTGAATGTGTTGTAGAGATTGGCATACCTATCCAACTACATAAACCGATCCAAATGACTGCGGAGAGCGTTATGATGAATGCTCCCGAGACAGGGATGTAAGGAACTATACCTCGATCCAAAGTCTTCATTACCATATAACCTTGAAGTAGTGCTCCAAGAGCCGTAAAAGCAGCAAAAAGATAGACTGCCTTGCGTATAGATATAACACCCGCCCCTACCGCACACTCGGTAGGGTTGGCAGCATCATTCGCACCTATGCTCCATGCAATCATAAATGAAAGGGCTATGCCTATAATATAGACCATAAATACATCCATGAATCAACACCTTTGTAAGGAGGATGTAATTGTAACTTATTTTGAGAAGGAAAGTAATCATGGTTTAAGCTCAATTCACCTCTCATATTCATATACTCATTGATAAATTTATCTAAGTTCTTACTTTTACAAACTTACAAACGATAGGTCTGAGATTTATAATCCTCCGATCCTCTTCTTCTTAATTACGAATTTAGACTCCTAATTAAGCCTTTCAGATCACAAATTTCCTTATAAAACCTTCACACAATTGCTTATAGTTTATAGTTTGAAGATATCTTTGATTCTCTCCATAAGTAATGATTGCATTACACTATACATCTTTGGCGATCATGAGCCATCCTATCTATATTAGCGCTATGAAGTGCTCTTTGAAATACACCGAGCCTACCTTTTATAAGAGATTTCAATATTGAATTTTACCAATCTTAAATTTAGATTTAGATAATTAGATAAACATGAATTATGAGAGATTTTATAGCTAACTTTATAGCTATTTTAGCAGGCTATTTTAGTAGACTCATGAGTGAGCGAATCGCATTCACCGAGTCTGATGTGGGAGCATAATCGATGAGCGCAAGGTTCAACATACCCGCTTCCAGAACCTTTTCATCGTAAGGAATTACAGAATCTAGCTTTAAACCGTTCTTTCGCAACTCATCCTCTAAGAATTTCCTTTGCTTTTCACTTCGAACTTTATTAGCCACGATGATCACATTCTTAACGTTCAGATCTTTGGCCAACTTCACTATCCTCGCTGAAGTAGTTACCGATTGAATACTCGGTTCGACTACATTCACGATATAATCGAAACCTTTTACAATGCCCCGCCCCAGATGCTCCAACCCTGCTTCCATATCGACTACTACCACATCTTTAGACTCCATCACCAAGTGCCTAAATAGTGCCCTCAGCAACGAGTTGGCGGGGCACATACAACCCGAACCGGCAGATTTAACGGTACCCATAACGAGCAATCGCACACCATCGGGGCCCAATACACTAAACTTCTCCGCTATATCATGAACCTTGGGGGTTAGGCTGAAGACACCTCCCACGGAGCCAGGTCTTACACCCGTT
>JANXEG010000004.1 GCA_025058425.1 Nitrososphaerales archaeon | reverse complement strand
GATCTCATCATTCACGTAGTAGAGCTTTACATTGATTATATTATTCTGAATGGACTCCACCTGGCCTATTACCGTATCTCCCGACTTAGGGATCTTCTTTATTCGCTGTTTAGACTTTACTTCAACTTTCCTATTCTGAAGGTCATAAATCGGAGTACCGATGATGGTGGCTCGAATATCACCCTCGTGAATATAAGTCCCCTCACCACTTTCAAACTCTTCTATAACTGCTAACTTTTCACCGGGCAGTGCGAATTCGATGAATCTTTTATCGGATTGCAAATTAAACCACCTCAACTATCATCGATTTTGTTAGAGCCATAACGGCCTTTGGAAGAAGTCTTGGAATTCACCAGTGGTAAGAAGATGGATCAACGATTCAGCCTGTGGTATAGAAAGTACAGGTTTGTTAAATGTATAACCATCGATGGAGATGCGGGGGCAGGCCGTTTGGATGAATGCATCGATCTTCGATAACTCAGCCAATCTCTCACTCGTTACCTCACGTAGGGCGATCAGTTGAACCTTCTTGCCCAACCTTTCTAACCTAATCTTTAAATCAAGAGCTTTATCTAATGCCATCTGACCTTCCTTCAACCCTATCACTATACCTAAAAGCTCTGCATCACGCGCTCTGTATATAGCAAGTATCGATCTCTTCATCCTATCTGAGATCGTCTGTCGAAGGTCGGTAACTTCTTGGAGGTAGGGGTCGAGCATAAATACTGGTTTGTTCGTAGAGAGTCCCACCCCTATGGCATGAAAGATGCTCTGCCCCAGAAACACAAATACATCTACCAGATCCTTAATCTCATAGACCGTATGAAATTCACAACCTAAGACCTGGCCATCCATCAACCTACCCTTTCCCCTACCTATCAAAACTTTGAATCCAAACCTTTCTAGAAAGGACTTCGCTTCGTTAAGTTTATGTAAATGTTGGCTGATGGTGCATAATCCTACAACAGAATAATTCTTTAAGTGTAAGATGGCTTTGCGTAACACTTCATCAAAGGGTGTGTCATCATAAGCGTCGATGATGATCGTTCTATCACCGATCTTATCCATCGATATAGTGTGACCTATGTGGAAGATTATATCCGCATCCAACCTTTGGGCATCATAATTAAAGGTATCACAAATACCATAGCAAGGATCGGCTATAATGTATGTTATTACGTTAAACTTCTCTTGAACCTTTATTGCAATATCCTGAACCCTCGATAACAATCCACTGGGCGCATTAAAGACTATACTACGAGGCCTTCTCCTTTCGATCTCCAAAAATATCTTCTCTTCATCGATCTTTAACATAAAAACTCCTTTAACAAAATTAGGAGGCTGCTTTAACAGGTGGTGTAGTTTTCAAAGGGATTTCTTTTATCTTAGTAATTACGGGGAGTTTCGTTGAAGCCGCTTTTAGAGCTTCTTTTGCTCGATCCAAGTACTCTTTCTTCACGCTTATCTCAAAGAGTACACTGCCTCTCGATACTCGCGCAGCTAAGCCGACGGGTTTACCGAACGCTCTTCTCATCCCCTCTTGTAATCGATCTGCACCCGCTGTTGCGATCATCTTATTCTCTCGAAGTACTATGTGAGGATAAACCTTTACTTGTAAGTAGTAATTTTTATCCCCTATATCGCTCAACTTCTTGTTGATCGCGATTCTTGCTGCTTCTAAAGCGTTGTGCCTTATCTGAACCCTACCATCCGATATCAATTGAAGTTTCACATCGTAATCTTCATGGGGAGAACCTGCAGAGAATTTTGCTATTTTGCATTGTGGAGCACCTGGAATAAACTCTCTTCTAGTGTAAGGCATACCACTAGGTATACGATAATTCCTTCCTTTCACACCTTATCCCTTACCAACCATCTATAACAGCACTATTAATTAAGTCTGACGTTTCTTAAAAATCTTTTAAAATGAAGCCACACGCACTATAAACTTTAAGATTCACCTTTGGAGAAGTGTTTATCGGGTAGATTCGATCGCTAGAAGTGCTTTGCGTAGTAAACCCATAATGAGGTAAACTTCTTTCGGTGTAGGCTGGGCGATGCCCAATATACGAACTAGACTCTCCCTTAATAGGTGTAATTTATGGGAAGCGTAACCCGAGGATTCGGCCAACTTTAATGCATACTCTACCAATCTCATTCTATCTTCTTGAGAAGCGACCTCTCTCTTTATCTCACCTATCTTCACCTTGGAAAGTTCGTATAAGATTATAGCCAATGCATGCCCCACGTTCAGTGTGTTGTAATCGGTTCCGGTCGTTATACTTACCACTACATCACATAGTGATAATTCATCATTTCTTAAACCCGTTGTCTCACGGCCCAATAAGATACAGACCTTATCACCGTAACTCCTTAACCGTTCAGCCAACTCTTCAGGAGATATTGTAATCCTTAAGATATTCAAAGGGCTCTTACCAGTTACAGCGGTCGTACCGACCAATAGAGTAAACTCTTTTCTCAACTCATTTAAGCTCTTTATTCGAGCATTCTTGAGAATCTCTGAACCATGGGAGGCGAACTTCATCGCTTCATTTATCCCGACCTTTGGATCGATCAGTATTAGATCGTTTACACCGAAGTTCTTCATCACTCTTGCTATATGACCCAGATTCACTTCATAGAGTGGCTCGACGATCGCTACAGCTAAATTCTCCATCAGTAATCTTAAAATTTTTACGACTTCATAAAATTATCTATAGTAGTAATGGTTATCAATCTACCTGAAAGGGCGAAGGCGAAGTGGGCTGAGGCAATAGCGGCTAGAGATCCCGTTACCAAGTTAAAATTACTCAAAGAATTTTACTCGAGCTTCCCCAAACATAAGGGGACTGAAAAGTTAGAGGTATCGATCAAGAAGCAGATCAAGTCGTTAGAAGAGGAGATAGAACGTAGTAGATCGAGGCGTAGAGGGTCTACAAGGCTAGAGTGGGTAGTAAAGAAGGAGGGTATGGTTCAATTGGCTATTTTGGGCTCTCTTCATACATCGATACGATTCTTTAAATTCGTTACGAATCGAGATATAAATATTTATGAAGTATTACATGCACCTGTAGTTGGAGTACTCGAAGGCGAAGGTATCCAGTTCCAAGTAATCCTCACCCCATTTGATGAATCGATCGGTGTAGAGAAGCAGGAACGCATTATGAACTTAATACGCAATGTAGATATCATCATCGTAGTTTTAGGATCTGAAGGTACTATGTATCTTCAAAGGGTGTTCACATGGCTTGAGGAGCATAATATCGACATACGTCCATCTAATACATTCGTTGAAATAATCCATACATCGAGTGGGGGGTTGAGAGTCGTAAATTACGCAAAAGCGCTTAGTGATTGGGAGGTTATTAAGTTTCTCTCCAGTTACAAAATTAGAAACGCGATCGTCAAGATCTATGGTGAGGCGACGTTAGAAGATGTAGAATCGGCGTTATTCGGCAGGGTTGTAAAGAAGGCTTTATTCATTCCATTAGATGAACGGATAAGAACTGAGTTATTGAGTCTCATAGATGAAGAACGTATTATCACATCTGTTGCAGATCGGGCTTCGCTCGCCAATTCTATACTTCAAAAGTCCGGTTATATTCGAGTATACACGAAGAGCTTGGGAGATGCTGTAGCTGAGAAGCCGTTGTTGATGAAGAAAGGTGCACGTGTCATCGATGTTGCAGAAAAGGTCCATAAAGACTTAGTGAAGTTTTTCAAATACGCAAAGGTCTGGAGAGAAGGTTCTCTGCAAGGGGTTAGAGTTGGAGAAAATTTCTTATTAGAAGATAAAGATATAGTCGAAATTCATAGTTCATGACTATTTACTTTTAACTCCTTAACTATCTAAAGGCTTTTCAAATTCAATTAAGAGTAATTCCTCAAAGAATAACCTCTTCTTATCGATGATCCTGACTTTAAAGCCTTTTCGCTTCCATTCATTCAACAAACGTTTGTAAGATGAAAGGCTCGATAACACGAATAGTATCTTTCCACCTCTTTGAAGCACATTGGTAGCTTGTAGTAAGATATGATTGGCCACTTCGATACCACCCCTACCTCCATCTACCGCCAAATCTTCAATGGCCTTCGATGGTAGATAAGGAGGATTGAAAACGATCAATGGGAAGGATGATGGTCTAAAAGCCGAAGCACCATCACAACAGATAAGATCAACTTTTTCCCACAACCCCTTTTCTATCAAATGCTTACGCCCTTGAATCAAGGCTTCTCTATTAATCTCTGAGCCTACAACCTTATCACAGAATCTTGCCAATTCTTCGGTAACGAGTCCTGAACCGACCCCTATTTCTAGCACTAAGGATGTGCTTGAACTTCTCACTTTATCACAAAGGAATAGGGTATCTTCGCTCGGTCGATATACTTCATCATATCGATAATATTTCGATAATCTATCTGCTACTTGGATGATTTCATCGATGCTCAGATCTTCTACTCTCTTTTGAGAAAAGGGGAAACTCGATAAAAGTTCATCTACATCGATCCCAACCCTCTTTGCAACGATCTTGAACATGGTAGATAACCTTCTCCCTCGAAATGAAAAGATCTTCTCAAGTATGTTGATATCGACTCTCCTTACATGCTCTTTAGGCTCTATAAGAATGATCGTTGAAGTGACTTTGGGCCTCGGATAAAAGGCATCAGGGCTTACATCCTCTAGAGGTGTTATGGAGAATAAAGCCTGTGCGAATACACTGATCGCACGATAATTCTTCGATCGAGGCCTTGCTAAAAGCTTTTCAGCAAATTCTTTTTGAACGGTTACTACAGCCCTTTTGAATGTTTTATCAGAGAGCCATAGGATAAACCTCTTCGACTGTGAATAAGGAAGGTTCGCCACCAATACATCGAATCGGTGCTTTAATGTGAATCCATCTGCACAGATAAGCTCGAGGTTCTTAAAATGCTCTAATTTGACCTTGGCCCT
Source organism: Nitrososphaerales archaeon (assembly GCA_025058425.1). Classification (NCBI taxonomy): domain Archaea; kingdom Thermoproteati; phylum Nitrososphaerota; class Nitrososphaeria; order Nitrososphaerales; species Nitrososphaerales archaeon. The sequence goes on along the minus strand of JANXEG010000004.1, from coordinate 38,170 downwards.
TTCATAGAGATTTCGATCGATTTCGCAAGAGATTACCTTTTTACCTAATCTACAGAGCCTTTCGGTCAACTGTCCTTCACCACTACCAATCTCAAATACAATTTCATCATTAGAAATATTGGCAAATTTTATTATCTTCTCAATAACACCCTCATCGATCACGTAATGTTGCCCTAACCTTCTCCTTTTCCGATCCATCAAATCATCACAAATCAAATCTCATATAGTTAACTCAATTCGTTTGTATCTATTTCGCACTTTAAAAAATTATCTAAAGGTCTTTCGGCTACCTACGAAGATTATCACTCGTGGAGAGCCACTGATCTCCTCTACGATTCTTTTAGCTAAAAGTTTTGCCGGATCTTTTAGACCGACCCTCTTCTCTATATCTTCGAAACTTTGAAATGGCTTCTTCTCCCTTTCATCAAGAATCGCTCTCATAATGGTCTTACCTATACCGGGGATTAACTCTAATGCGTGTAATCGAGGGGTGATAGGTTGTAATTCATTAAAGTATTTAACGAACCTAGCCTCATTCTCTCTGACGATCTTCTCTACAACGTTTGGAAGTTCCTGTTTAGCTTCTATGGTCAAATCATTATAAGTAAGTTTGCCCAATACACTGATTACTTTGGTCCTACCCTCTCTACCTATACACAATCGCTCACCCACTTCAAAATTCACATTCCTCATAGCGAGGATCTCTAGTAAAGTCAACCACTCACTACCTATAGCTTGAACCAATGGCCCCTCTCTACCTTTAATCACGATAGATTTTCCCCTTGGAATGAAGTCGAGCACATACGCATATTCTTCATACTTCTTTTGAGGTAATGTACCACTCAAAAAACCTTCCTCGCAAGATTATCAGAATGATTTGAATATATGGAGAATATTAAGTGTGTGAGTAGAGAATAGGATATTAAGCTGCTCCATGGTTATCGATGTCATAAAGATCTTCTACTTTAGCTTAATATCACCATTCAGCTTTTTAAAACTTTTGATCTATTCAACCATAAGGTCATGATCGACGCTCATGTAGTATCTTTAAGATCTTTTCTACGGTTTCCGTAGGCAAGAGTTTCTTCCATCCAGCTGCGAATACTCTAACCTCTTCTATAGTACTAGGCATAATATTTATCAATTCAACGGCTTCTTCATCCGTCAATTGGCACTCTTTTATAAGAGATTCGCGAATTCTTCTAGCCTCATCTCCTGTAATTTTGGAGAACTTTCTAACGTACTCAACGGTCCTCTTTTGAATCTGATCGGCCGTCTCAAGATTTATACTATCGAGGATTTCTTTGACCTCGGGAATTGTAAGGACCTTTCTCCCCTTTATTTCAGACATTTACTACACCCTTTAAGTGTGGCTTCACATGTTCCAATCTTGCGATGAGCTTCTTAATCTTCCCTCCGACGCGAACTTTAACCACAACCGACCTCTTCCTCACTTCCTCTACATCACCTATAAAACCCTGGAACCTTCTGTGCGGCATGCCCTTGACCTGAGAAGGGTTAATATCGATCACTACTTTATCGCCCACTTTATAGTCTATGAGGAATGGTGAAGCTGGATTCCTCAAACCTTCGCTACTGAGTAGATGTCTTGTCTTCCTTCTGAAACCTCTACTATGTGCCATAACTTATCACCATAAATCTACATCAACACCAATACATTTTTTATTGAATTGTGATTAAGTTTATAAATCTTTTACATTCTATTCTCTGCTACCTCTTCTGTATTGAATCGATTTGTAATTCATGGACGTTTAAAACATCGAAATTTATACACTCAACATCAACACCTAGAAGGGAAGATAGATTTGGATAGACCTCTGGAGTTTCTTTCCCGTTGAACCTCACTAAAGAGCTTTTAACGAACTTCTTTATATTCAAACCACCATCACAACTCATCTCCACCTTTACTTCATCTTCATCTATCGACATAATCTTGAAATTATATACTTTTTTATCCAAGACCTTTCGCTTCCTTAAAGAAATTTGGTGAATTACAGCATCCTTTAGAGTTTCTTCTAAACCCTTCAATCTATTATAATCGATCGGTTCTTTAAACTTGATGTGAAGAAAGAGATCTACGGTGAACCTAGGTATAACCTTGGGCTTATCCACTATTTGGAGATCTTTCAAAATAATTTTGTTATCGATGTTGATCGGTAAGTTCATGCCTACCAGGCTTCTTACCTTCGAATTGAGTATTTCTCCAAAGAAGGGCCTTCCGTTGCCGAGGACTAGACTGTTGGAGTCTTCACCACCCACCCAAGTATACCTTACACCACTCCCTTTAAAATGATTAAGGAGAATTTTATTCAAATATTCTTCCACACTCTCTTGCCTTGAAATTCCTGAATGATCACACTCCACACATCCAGCTCCTCTGCACTTTTTACATCTAACCCTCTTCTGCCTTATCCCACGCTCCTTCTTCAGGTAATGACCGAATAGATAGATCGGTCTCGATTGTATAGTAACGAGTGGTTTGGAGAATGGTGCTATAAGAATGGTAAGATCCGCCCCTCGAGTCTTTATCTGTTTACCAGTCTTTGAGATGATGAACGATCCTACTTCACGATTTAATTCGCTCTTTAGAGTTTCACCACCCTTTAGTTTGAAACGGGCTCTAATCGTATCTTCTCTCTCTATAACATCAGGCGGGAGTGTCGTTCCGATCATAAAGTTATCAAATTCATATTCACTAATAGTCTTCAGAACTTCTTCCATCAATTCTTGTAATGAAGACATCAAACTATGGCAGATAAAACACTTCCCTCGTAAAGGAATTTTTACCAGCTTTCTAAGGGCGATGCCTCTCTGTTCATTATCCAATTCTCTCATTATGTGAGGGAATTGTCTACCGAGACATTTATCGCATAATGGATATTCACTCAGAAGTTTTTTAATTATGGAATAATCTATCTCTTTACTCTCCGAGTTCATGTGAGGAAAACCTTTTCATAAGTTGTCTAAGTGCGTGACCTTTACTCGCCTTTATCAATGCTTTGGTCTGTTTATATTTTATCAGTAACTCTTTCACATCTTTCTCTTGAGTCCCTGAACCTCTAGCGATCCTCTTTATTCGAGAACCGGTGATGATCTCCGGATTCTCCCTTTCTTCTTTTGTCATAGACTGTATGATCGCCTTCCAACGATCCATCTTCTTCTCAACTTCATCCAGATCTAGATCTTTATCACCCACGATCGAAGAGAATCCGGGTATCAGATCTAAAATCTTCCTTAACGAACCCATCTTCTTTACCTGCTCCAATTGATAGTAAAGATCGTTGATCGTCATCTTCCCCGATACGATTCTTTTAAGCTTCTCCTTATCAGCTTCAGCTTCAAGTTCTCTAGCCCTCTCTAAGAGGGCCTTCAGATCCCCTAGACCGAGTAATCTACCCACGAACCTTGTCGGTGAAAATGCTTCCAGATCGTCGATCCTCTCACCCGTACTGATAAATAGTATCTGAGCGCCCGTAGCCGCAGCCGCAGCCAACGCACCTCCACCCTTCGCCGCACCATCTAACTTCGTAACGATGATCCCACCTACGGGTGTAGTTTCGTGAAAGGCTTTTGATTGGTTGTAGCACTGCTGCCCTATAGTAGCATCTACAACGAGTAGAGTGAGTGTTGGCCGAATCTTATCCGATATCGCCTTCATCTCCTCCAATAAGCCTTTCTCCTCTTTATGTCTACCAGCTGTATCTATGATCACCAGATTTCGCTCACGTTTCTTAAAGTACTCTACACCATCCATAGCGAGTCTGACTGGGTCTTTGATATTTTCATCACCAAAGACCTCTATACCAACACTACTACAAAGCATTCTCAATTGGGTTAAAGCCCCGGGTCTAAAGGTATCTGCACATACAACCCCAACTTTATACCCCTTCTTCTGCATAAACCTTGCCAATTTGGCTGCGGCACTGGTCTTTCCCGAACCTTGGATACCGACCATGAGGATTGTATTCAACCGATCCGCTGGCAACTCGACCTTCCTCTCAATACCCATGATATTTGATAATTCTTCGTAGAGGATCTTTATCACGTGATCCTTCCTCGGTAGACCGGGTGGTGGAGTCTCGTTAATGGCCCTCTTCTCTATCCTTGATGTCAAATCGAATACGAGCTTTACATTTACATCGGCCTGTAGAAGGGCTCTTTGCAAATCCTTTATGAATTCCTTTACGACCTGCTCATCTATGCTCGATGCCCCTAAAATCCTCCTTATGGCGCTCTGCAAACCCTCTTTAAGTTTCTCCAGCATCTTAATCGACCCCAAGCGATCGGGATAAATCCATCGATTAACCAATATTAACTAATCCTTTTCTATTAATAAAAGCTCCTCAATCTTTAAATTACCATGGTCCAGATACCAGTTCTTTACAGCCTTCGATACTACCAACCTCTTTTTGTAAAGGGGCGCATCGAGTACGAATGTATCGAGATCTCCTCCCTCTCCAACAGGGTTGAAATGGTACTTTTCAGACAATCGTAAAAGCCTCTTTACACTTTCATCATCAAGATGAACACCTAACCACTCCTCTCCTAAACCATACGCAGCTACAGCCACTATCATCACATCCATCTTTAAGTTAAGAATTTTATACATTATATCATGAGCATCTAAACCCCAGAGTGGAGTAAAATGTCTGATACCGATTTTGTTACATATATCATCGAAGTGCCTTTTTTGGTACATAGATGAAACGCTACCACTAACAACGATATCTGTATCAATCCTCTTTAATGTAGACTCTAAAGCCTTCTCCTCCTCACCCTTCTTGGCATAGGTGTAGAACCATTGAGTACCGATACTCTCTGCAATCTTTCCCACAAAGTTTAAATTATAGGTATGGTAGAGCATGCTCTCTGGATCTTCAGGTATAATAGTTACGATACCATCCAACTTCCAACCTCTTTCATGTGCGAGGTGGAGTGCTAAGATAGAATCCTTACCACCAGAAGAAAGGGCGAGCATTCTCAACTTTTCTCCCTTGATCATAAGCAGACTGCCTCATCTGCACTCATAATCTACTTCATTGCGTGTAGCTCAGACGGCTCTTCCGATACATCATCGAGGCATTATAAGATTCTTTCAAAGTTATATTTTAATTTATCCTCTTCAAGGATCAAGATCATCGATGTAAGGGAGAGTAATGGAGAGGAATAAATCCTACAAAATTTTGAGAAATTGTTGACACTTTGACACTTTAGTATGGAGGTTTGGTGTCAGAATTTTCAAAAAGAAAATTTTTGCTGCGATATGTCACCTTCTAAAAAGGTTTAATATTTCGGAATTTCGAGATTCGATCATCGATCATATTAGCCTTTGATTCTCATGATCTTAGTCCTTCCAAGAACTCTCCAATATTCTACTTCTACACCTTGTGTTAAGTTCTTCTTCAACTCCTCTTCTTTAGGCATATCGGTTTCGAAGACTTCGAATGTCTCTAAATCCATAAGCTGCACACTATTCTGCATGAGAGCGATCACTTGACCACTTCTCTTCTCGATTATCGGGACTTCCACCTGAGACTCGGCAGGTGATACATAGCTCTTCTTCGAATCACTAAATAGACCTATTCCAACGACTCTTACTTTGGCTGAACCATGCTTACCCGGCTTACTCTTTTCAAACTCTACAATCCTGCACGGTTCGCCATCTAAAACGATGTATGAACCTACTCTAAGACTCCCCAATTCGACGGGTTTGCTCATACCAACTCCTCCACACCATTATATAAAAATGAGGGGGTAAAAATAGGCTTCTATAATTTAACTTTTTATTGATAATTAACAATTAATGTTAGGTAGAGAGAAGATTAAATTGAATAGATCGAAGAGGGTTTTGATTTTAGATTCTACAGCATTCTATGCAGGGATACCTTTTACGAGTACATCTACTTATTATACAACATCATCGGTCATTCAAGAAGTAAAACACACAAGGACTTCTAAGACAGCGATTGAAAGTCTGATCGAGGCTGGCCGTTTGATCGTGAAGGATCCTTCTGCAGAGAGTATAGAGAGGGTAAAAGATTTAGCTAATATAAGTGGTGATATTGGGAAACTTTCTCAAACAGATTTAGAAGTCATCGCGTTAGCCTATGAGCTAAAAGGCAAGGACTTTGATGCCATAATAGTCTCTGACGATTATTCTATAGAGAACCTGGCAAGGATCCTCCATATCGATTCGATACCGATCATCACTAAAGGGATTTCGAATGTCGTTAAATGGTTGGTCTATTGTAGCGGTTGTGGAAAAGTTTTTGAAGATAAGAAAGCGGTGATTTGTGATGTATGTGGAACGAAGTTGAGGAGGAGGTTCGGTAAGAGTGAGTGTATAGAGAGATGATATTCGAGAATAATCATACTATTTCAACATTCCATCGAGCGATCAGCAAATCTATGATGAACTCCTAACCTACCCTGATCGATGGATCTTTGATCTTATTATATATGGATAAATTGAGTAGGAATGGTGTTATAGATTCAAGTAGACTGGAGGTCGATAGAGGGCCAGCGTAGAGAGGTTTTAGGTTAGGGATCTGTTTTATCAGATCTGATACTACCTGTACCGCATCTTTGTCATCCCCAGCTAGAGGTACATCATAATCTAACGTTAACTCTAGCTGGGCCAATTTGCGGGCGGGGATCGAGTGAAAAGCCGATACTACACGATCCGTCTCTAAGATCGATGAGATCGCTTCACCTGCCGAGAGGGGTCGAGGAGGTTCGCCAATAAGGTATGGAGTATATATGAAGTACTTATCGACCCTTCGCATCGGTACGACTGGAGAGATTAAGATCTTCTGTCGATCGATAAAAGGTTTCACCGTAGGTAAAAACTCTAACAGATATTCTTGTGGTATTGTGAAGACTACAACATCCGAAGCCTTCGCCGCTTTAGTATTTTCGGTACCTTGAATAGAGCCCTTTAACTCAGCACCAAAGTGCTTCTCCGCGATCGCTCTATATTCATCAGCCAAGGATCTTCCTTTTTCTTCGCTCCTCGAGCCTACGATCACTTCATGAAATTTAGCCCAACGTGTTACCAAACCCCTACCTAGATCACCAGTCCCACCCAAAACCGCTATCTTCATGACCATTAACCTATCTTTGTTACAAACCAGTAAATTTTAAAGGTTTATCGAAAATAAGATCATTATCGTTATATTATTGGTAGCTCGGTTTAAGGGCGCGAAGTTTAATTCTATGTTATTTACCATCTAGTGATGTTGGAATCTGGTGTTTATAACAAAGAAGAGGTAAACATACCATTAATTATGACGAAGCTGATCTCTGAGAATCTTCCAGAAGATGTAGGCGCTGTAATGGTATTTATCGGTGTGGCCAAGGCTGTAGGAAAGAATGATAAACGGGTATCAAGATTAGAGATAGAGTCTTATGAGGAGCATGCAAATGTAGTTATAAGGAAAATTTGTGAGGAAGTTAGAGATAAGTATAACGTAAGCTTTGTGAAGATCTATCATCTTATAGGCAGTTTCAACGTAGGCGAGCCCCTTGTCTACGTTATTGTAGCATCACGTAGCAGGAAGGAGGCTATGCAAGCGTTAAAAGAAGCGATAGAAAGGTACAAAAGAGAAGCTACTTTATGGAAGAAGGAGATATATGTGGATGGGACCTTTAGCTGGGTAACATGAATATTTTTATAAGTTAAAATATAAAATAAAAATTTGGTTAAAGCTACGCTATTCTTTAGGAATATTTGTTTTTATTGTGAAGTTTTAAGCAGCTCCGCAGTCTTTTGTGATGCACTTATAAGTCGATTAATATCATCTTCTGTGTGCGCCGAGCTTATCAATCCTAGATGTTTGGGTAAGAAGAATATGCCGTGATTCATCAGTTCAAAGTGATAATCGAATAGCCTATTGGGATCGGTCTTCTCAGCCAGATCCTCCGCACTCTTTAATTCACATTTACCAGGGCTCTTTAAGAAGTGTGTCATGAACATCGAGCCGAGGCCGGTTGTGCACGTCGGTATGCCCTCATCGTTGAATACTCGATCAACATCTCTCCTCACTTTATCCCCTAGCCTATTCACATAGGTGTAGATTTCTGGATGCTCATTCAAGATCTTCAATGTTACGTAACCTGCGACCATCGTCATAGGGTTGCCGCAGAATGTACCACCCTGTTGTGCAACTTCATAGGGCGGTCGACCCTTACTTGGATCGCATACTTCCATTATCTCCTTCTTACCAGCGATCGCGCCAGCTGGACAGCCACCACCGATGATCTTCCCATACGTTAATAGGTCTGGTATGATACCATAAACTTCTGTAGCGCCTCCCTTCGCCAATCTGAACCCGGTCACAACCTCATCGAAGATCAGTACGATCCCCAGTTTATCACATACTTCTCTGAGTGACTTGAGGAATTCGCGATCGGCCGGTAAAGCCCCTCCCGCCATCGTTACCGGCTCCACAATTACACAGGCCAGATCATCAGCATTTTCTTTAATTGTACGCAAGGTCCCTTCAATATCATTAAAGCGGCATGTAATGGTAAACATCGCCGTTTCTCTCAAAGAGCCATCGGTCGATGGTTTATCGAATGGTGCTCTAACAGCTACGTTCAGAATATCGTGCCCGCCATGCCAATGGCCGATGAACTTCACTATCTTTCGCTTCTTCGTATATGCCCTTGCAAATCTAACGGCGTACATCGTTGCTTCAGTTCCCGTATTTGCAAATCGAATCCTCTCGACCCAAGGTGCCATCTTTTTGACCAATTCACCCAGTTCTATCTGGATTTTAGATGGCATTCCATAGTGTGTCGATTTTGCACACTGCTCTTTAAGTGCTTCCACTACAGCATCCGGTGCATGTCCAAGGAATAGTGAGCCATGCCCCATCCAAAAATCGATATATTCATTCCCATCCACATCCCACATACGGCTCCCTTTGGCCCTCTCGAAGAATAACGGATAAGGAGGATAGTATCGAATGTTGTGATGTACACCACCAGGGGAGATCTCAACCGCCCTTTCGAAGAGCATTTTAGATGTCGGTGTCCGCTTTTGATACTTCTCCACAGATTGTGGTATCATAAATATTCACCCATCATCACGATTGATTATGAGTTAAACGAACGGGTTAAAAAGGTTTTGGTAAACTTTAATTGAAAAGTGTCATTTGGATGGATTTAGCGTAATTAAATATTAATCGTTATTCTATACTTACTTATACTTAAGGCAAGCATCATCGTTATAATGCATTACAGATTGTGAGAGGTGTTTTAAGGTTCATTTTAATCCTCTCCAATTTAACTTCATAGTCAATGGATGAGAAGCTTTTACTTCATCGAGCCTCTTGATCGATGTGTTGATGGGCGCGTCGATGATCCTTTGAGGATCCTCTTCCGCCTGATGGGCTATCGTATTTAAAGCCTTTGCGTATTCATCCAGGTTTTCCATCGGTTCTGTCTCGGTAGGTTCGATCATCAACGCTTCATCTACTATCAATGGGAAGTATATCGTAGGCGCATGGAGAGATAGATCGAGAAGGGATTTAGCGATATCCATAGCACGTACACCACTCTTCATTTGAATAGGTTTGGCACTGACGACGAATTCATGCTTTCTCGGAATACCCTTACTATAGGGTAGAAGATACATTGAAGAATTTAGATTACTTAAGAGATAGTTTGATGCGAGGACCGATTGGTTCGAAATCTCTTTTAATTTGTCTGAACCGACCATTAAGATGTAAGTATAAGCTTTTATCAACACACTAATATTACCATAGAAACCCTTTATCCTCCCAATGGTCTTTGGAATATTGTAATTCAAAAAGTACTTTTCACCATCGTAATCGACCAATGGTACTGGGAGAAAGTCCACCAATTCTTTACTAACACCCAAAGGTCCTGAACCGGGGCCGCCACCACCATGTGGTGTGGCGAAGGTTTTGTGAAGGTTCATATGCACGATATCGAAGCCCATATCCCCCGGCCGAACTCTACCGAGTAAAGCGTTCATATTCGCACCATCGTAATACATCAACCCTCCAGCTTCATGTATAATCTTTGAGATCTCTTCAACCCTACGTTCGAATAGACCGAGTGTATTTGGAACGGTCAGCATCATGCCCGCAGTACGTTGTGAAATCGCGGCCTTTAGAGCTTCTATATCCACCAACCCCTCCTCATCCGTCGGTATCTTCACAACCTTAAATCCAGCCATTACAGCACTGGCGGGGTTCGTTCCATGCGCAGACTCTGGTATAAGCATTTCATTTCTAACTTTTAACTCACCTTTATCCTTGATGTAGGCCCTTATAATCAAACAACCAACAAACTCTCCATGGGCACCGGCAGCTGGAGCTAAAGTTACCTTCGCGGTACCAGTTATCTCTGCCAACATCTTTGAGAGATTGTACATGATCTCTAGAATGCCTTGGACCGTCTCTACAGGTTGGTAGGGATGGAGCCTAGTTAGGTGTGGATCTGAAGCGATACGCTCCGCGATCTTCGGATTGTATTTCATCGTGCAACTACCCAACGGATACATTCCTAAATCTACACAATAATTCATCTGCGATAGACGGACAAAGTGCCTTACCACTTGAGGCTCCGATAGTGAGGGTAGGGGTATATCCTTCCTAAGGAGCCTCTCTGGTATAAGTTTCACTACACTCTCTAAATCCCCATCGACCTTTGGTAAAGAATAGCCACACCTACCTTCCTTTCCCAATTCTATGAGTAGTGGTTCATCCCATGTCGCTTGCTTAAACCCCATCTAACTCACCACCTTACCCACAGCATCGACAAGGCGTTGAATATCCTCTTTGGTATGGATCTCTGTTACTGAAAAGAGTGCTACGTTTGAGAGCTCCTCATAATAACGACTTAATGGAAGTCCGCCGAGGATTCTATATTCAACCAACCTTTTATGTAGCTCCTCTGCACTCACCCCATCCTTAGTAATGCCTAATGTGAAGTCTTTGAAGAATGTCGATGTAAAGTAGGGGCTCTTAATCCCACGAATTTCTGAGAGGAGTTTCGATGCGTAGTGAGAATTATACATAATGAGTTTAGAAAGCTCTCTCAACCCTTCCGATCCTAAGAGCGATAGATATACAGCCGCTGCGATGGCACAGAGGGCTTCATTGGTACAGATGTTGGATGTAGCATTCTCTCTTCTAATGTGCTGCTCTCTAGTCTGAAGAACCATGCAGTAACCTCTCCTTGTACCATCCTTCGATGTAGTCATACCGATGATCCTCCCCGGCATCTGTCTGATCAGATTCTGGTCACCTTTACACGCGAATATGCCAAGTAAAGGTCCGCCGTAGTTCATATGTAATCCAAGAGGTTGTCCTTCTCCCACAACGATATCGGCACCATACTCACCAGGCGGTTTTAACAGACCGAGAGATAGAGGATCGACACCCACAATGAATAATCCTCCTTTTGAGTGAATGGCATCTGCAATCTCGAAAACTTTGCTCTCTATAACACCAAAGAAGTTCGGATTCTCTAAATAGATCGCTGCTACATCATCGTTTATAGCTGCCAATAATTGAGAAAGATCGGTTTCGCCCGTCTCTAAATCGAAGCCCACAACATCTACATCTATACCCGCAGGCTCACAAAGATTCTTCATCACCTCGAACCGCTCGGGGCCGATATTCCTCGATGTGACGATCCTACTCCTCTTCTTGAATCTAACGGCCATTCTACACGCCTCTCCAACGGCTGTAGCCCAATCGTACATCGAGCTATTTGCCACATCCATAGCCGTTAGATCACAGATGAGGCTCTGATATTCGAATAAAGCCTGCAATACACCTTGACTGATCTCCGGTTGGTAAGGTGTGTAGGAAGTGTAGAATTCTGATCGGGAGACGATCTCATCGACCACCGCGGGTACATAATGTGGCCATACACCACCACCTAGGAAGCATAGATACTCGGGATAGACCTTATTCTTGGCCAAAGTTTCTTCGATATGCTTCTTAACCTCTAACTCACTCTTGCCTTCAGGTAAATTCAAACGCTTCTTCAAAACCAAAGATTCAGGAATATCTCTGAATAGATCATCGATCGAATCGATTTTGAGTCGGTTGAGCATCTGTTGAGTAATTCTTTTATCAAGGTTCGGCAGATAGGGATGTCTATCTTCCAACAATCATTACACCATTATTACAACAGATTGGTAAGGATGTTAAATAAAACTGTATTGATTTAATATGAAAGAATCTTCTCTATCTGTGTTATGGGTTCGATGAAGATTTGAACTTTCGATGAATGAAGAATTTACGATGTAAATAAATAGTAAATGAGTTGGTTACATTAACTCGCATCAGATTTATTGAATTATCGCCACCATAATCGCTGCCTCTGTCCAAAGCCTGTTTTCAGCCTGATCGTAAACGACGGACCACCTTCCATCGATCACTTCCTCTGTCATCTCATTACCTCTGTATGCAGGTAAGCAATGCATAAAGATCGCATCATGCTTCGCATTCTCCATAACTTCTCTCGTGACGGTAAAGGGCTTGAAATCTACCTTTCGCTTATCCTTTTCCTGCTCCGGCTTTCCCATGCTCCACCAAGTATTCGCATAGACTATATCTGCATCCTTAACGGCCTCCTTAATATCATGAGATATTTCGAGTTTGGTCCCATTCTTTGATGCCGCATCCTTACCAAACTTCCAGATTTCGGGATTGGGGTTGTAGCCCATGGGAATTGCTAAAGTAAGATCGATACCGAATAAAGGACAAGTAGCGATTAATGAATGGCATACATTCCATACATCCCCGGTATAAACCATTTTAAGCCCAGCGGTCTCTCCTTTCTTCTCTCTTATAGTAAGTAAATCGGCCAAAGCCTGGCAAGGGTGCTCCTCATCCGTCAAGGCGTTGATGACGGGGTTGCGCATGTATCTTGCATACTCCTCAACTTCACTCTGTTCGAACGTTCTTATGACGAGTGCATCGTAATACCTATCGAGTACAAGGGCTGTGTCACGTACCGGTTCACCCCGCGCGAGTTGAAGCTCATCTGGCCTCATATATACAGAGAATGCACCCAACCGGCTCGCTGCCACTTGAAAAGAGTTTCTTGTTCGTGTAGACGGTTTCTTGAATAGTAGTGCGATGTTGCGACCGTACAGCATTTCATTTAGAGTACGCCTCGCACCCCCATAAAACATCCTTTTGAGGTCTGCGGATAGATCTAACAAGTATTCTAATTCTTCTTTAGTGTAATCACGCGTAGTTATAAAATCCCTACCTTTCATGTTAAATGGAGGCATACCGATAAGTAGTAAAGACGTGTATAAAAAAATTTACGAGAGTTGCAAATAGTAAAGGAGAGTAAATCACTCTATTTTGATCAATCTTTTACTAGATTAAGCTTCTACTCAACCTTCCTCAATTTCAACACAAACGTCTGTATAAGATAAAGATTAAATATTGTAAACTCATAATAATGATTATGCAAACTGAAAAGATCGATAGACGTAGATATTTAAAGTATATCGCTTCATTCGTTATCGGTGCAGTCCTCGCGGGTGGTAGTGTAGCTGCATATTACGCATCTACTGGTCCTGCAAAAGAAGTCATAACGAGGACTGTTACAACTACCGTAACGGGCCCAGCAACTACCGTTACACGAACGGTAACAGTAACAGCAACACCTCCACCTACTCCTACACCAACACCTTCACCAACACCTACACCAACGCCTACTCCACCACCTACTCCACCCTCACCTACACCATTACCCGATAAGATAGTCGTCGGATTCACAGATCCTCTCTCGGGGGCTTTGGCCTACGATGGTAGAGAGTTCTTCCTCGGACATAGAATAGCAGAGAAGTGGATAAATGAGATATACGGTGGAGTACAACTTAGAGGGAAGAGGTTAAAGATCGAGCTCAAATACTACGATGATGAGACGAAGAAGGAGCTTGTCGTAAGTCTATATGAAAGGTTAATAACAGTAGATAAGGTGCATGTGTTGATGGCACCGTACGGTTCGACACTTACATTCGCTGCTGCACCGATCATCGAGAGATACAAAGTAATAGCGTTGGCAGGAGGGGCGGCTAGCGATATCATTTATACACAACACGGCTATAGATACCTGGTTCAGACCCTATGCCCAGCATCAAGGTACCATCACTCCGTTATGGAAATGGTCAAGAGTTTAGACCCCAATGCCAAGATTTCATTAATCTATAAGGATGATGAATTCTTAAGGCTGGTAGCGAGTGGTGTGAGAGAGAGGGCGAAAGCGCTAGGCCTTACGATCGTATCTGACAAATCCTTCCCACCCGGTGCTAAAGATCTGACCCCTCTACTTACCGAAGTCGCCCCCTTGAAGCCTGATGTAATAATCACTGGCCAACATACTGGCGAAGTAGAGTTTGTAGCTAAGCAGATAATGGACTTCGGAATAAATCCAAAGTTACTGGCGATGGTAGGGCCATTCACAGACGCCTTCTTAAAGGCCTTTGGAACGTACGCGGAAGGTTTGGTGTATCCATCCCAATGGGAGCCTGGGATGGGCTATAGCCCTGATGCGGCGAAGAAACTGGGTATCGAATGGTTCGGACCTACACAGGATCAAGTATTCAAAATCTTTAGTGAGCTCGCCCCGGGAAGGGAGATGAATTACTTACAGGCAATAGGTGCCCAACCCCTATTGGTCCTTGCGAGGGCCATTGAAAAAGCTCAAAGTTTAGATTCTGATGCTATTAGAAGGGTCCTTAACGATATGCATATAATGACACCGTTCGGAATCTTTAAGATAGATCCAGCAACAGGTCTCCAGATAGGGTTAAAGATGCCAGCGGTACAGATACAAGGAGGGAAGAGGGTCGTAGTTTGGCCTCCAGATGTCGCTACTGGTAAACCATACTATCCGATACCGACGTGGAGTGAGAAGAAATCTGGAAAATTAGCGATCCCTTGACAATAGCTTAAAATACAACAATTTTATTTTTGAGTTGTGTTGATCGAAGTAACATTATTTAATATAATCTCAGGCCTTATCTTAGGTTCAGTATACGGTCTATCTACGATGGGGCTCAATATAATCTTCGGAGTCCTTAAGATCATCAACGTAGCCCATGGACAGTTGATGATGCTGGGCGCGTATCTAGCATTTTGGTTCTTCGTAATCTTCGGCCTCATACCCTTTATAACGATTCCACCCAGCATAATCATCGGTATAGCGCTCGGATTCGTCATATTTTATACGACTATTCGTAGGCTCATCGAAGCACCGGAGATGCTGACCCTCGTGGCTACATTTGCCATAGGGATTCTGCTCGAAGAGGCTGCAAAGTTTGTGTGGGGCCCAGATTATAGGGCTTATAGCTGGCATGCGGGAGAGATGAGAATATTCGAGTTTCTTCTGCCCTTTACTAAAGTATATTCAGCTCTATTAAGCATCGTACTCGCTGTATTTCTTCATATCTTTCTTCAAAAGACCACGATCGGTACCGCACTTAGAGCGACGATTCAGAATCCAGAAGGGGCTTTGGTGTGTGGTGTTGATGTTGAGAAGATACGGGCTTTAGGATTTGCCATTGGCATCAGTGTAACGCTCATGGGCGGGGTATTATTAACACTCTTCATCCCCGTAGGGATAAATCCATACATGGGCCACGAATACACACTTAAAGCATTCGTGATAGCGGTTCTAGGAGGTTTAGGGTCTACGTGGGGGGCCTTCTTTGGAGGTGTAATATTCGGTATCGTTGAGAATTCATCGTACCAAATATTTAGCTACTTAGGCTTCCATAGCCCATTCTCCATGACATTCTTCCTCGCATTCTTCCTCCTTCTACTGATCCTTCTGGTCAGGCCTCGAGGTTTATTCGGGAGATGAGTTTTAAAATACCACCAGTCTACATACCGATGTTAGGGCTTTACTTTATACTGTTGATACTTAGGTTTACTTTGACTGGCTTCGAACAATTTATAACCCTTATATGGTTCTATATTACACTCGGCCAGGCTTTTAATATCTTTCTTGGTATGACGGGTTATGTAGACTTTGGTTACTCTGCATTCCTGGCCCTCGGTATGTACGGTATGGCCATTTCAGTGATAAGTTTGTCAAAATCAGCCTTAGCAGGCACATTGATTCTGGCCATAGGAGTTATACTTGGGATAGTTTTGGTCTCATTATTAGCGCTCACAATAGGTGGCATTGCTTTAAGATTGAGAGGGGCGTACTTTGCCATCGCGACGATAGGGGTCAACGAAGGTTTAAGATTCTTGATCGAAGGTGCGGGGATCTGGGGAGGGAGTGAAGGTCTGATAATGGCCAAACCTCTCCGCGACATCTTTGGAGAATCGTTGGTCACAGTCGTACAGATCGAGTTCGCCGATTACGCTCTATTCACCATATCCCTCGCAACAGCCTTTATAACTCATTACATAATCACGAGTAGGATGGGCTACGCACTTAAAGCGATAAAGGAGGATGAAGATGCTGCAAAGGTTTTAGGTGTGAACACAACAAAGTATAAAATATTGGCCTTTTTGATCAGTGCGATAATCGCGGGCCTGATCGGGTCTATGCTATCCTTAAAGATAGTCGCCATATTCCCACCTCAAGCATTCCTTGTAACTTATGTGGTCGAAGCGATAACGATAGTGGTGATAGGTGGTGCTGGAACATTGTTGGGCCCGATCTTCGGCGGTCTTATTTACGCATCGCTCAAGTATCTACTCATGACGACCTTTCCGGGACTACAATTGTTGATACTCGCCCCTCTACTCCTTTCCATAATCCTCTTCTTCCCAGAAGGGGCTGTATCATGGCTTAAGTATAAGGCGAGGGGGACAAGGTTTGAAGGCTACTTACTATGAGGTGATCCGATGGTCAAGTTTTTAGAGGTAAAGAATGTGGTCAAGAGGTTTGGAGGGCTTTACGCATTAAGAGGGGTATCTTTAGAGGTGGATAAAGGTGAGAGGGTTGCTATAATTGGACCGAATGGTAGTGGTAAATCTACACTCCTCAACGTCATAAATGGTGTCTATAAGCCTGAAGCCGGTAAGGTGATCTTCGAAGGAGAAGATTTAACAGATCTACCTCCCTACAAGAGGGCACAGAAGGGTATCGCAAGGGCCTTTCAAATACCCCGACCTTTTCACAACATCACGGTAAGAGAGAATGTTGCCATCGGCGCCCTCTTCGGATCTTTAATGAATAGAGTGAGTTTAAAAGAGGCCCTAGAGATTGCGGATGATGTGCTAAAGATCGTGGGCCTATATGATAAACGATCTCTACTCGCATCTAAACTTACTGTGCGAGAGAAAAAGACTCTTGAGGTGGCTAGAGCATTGGCGATGAAACCAAAACTTTTACTTCTCGATGAAATTGTAGCGGGGATGCCGCCCAATTCAGTCGATGAGTTTATGGATCTGGTATTGAAGGTGACTAAAGAAGAGAATATAGCCGTCGTAACTCTGGTCGAGCATGTAATGAGGGCCGTAGTAAGATTCGCTGAGAGAGTGATAGTATTGCATTTTGGTGAGAAGATTTTAGAGGGCCCGCCGAGCGAAGTTTTACGTGATGCTAAACTTATAGAGATATATCTGGGTAAGGCTATTGGTGATACCTATGAGAAAGGTACTCGAAGTTAGAGATTTACAATCGGGCTATGGTGAAATGCAGGTCCTCTGGGGGGTCAATATCGACGTCTTTGAGAAGAGTTTAGAGGTGATAATCGGACCGAATGGTGCAGGAAAGACCACACTCTTAAGGACGTTGATGGGGATCATAAAACCATGGGATGGTAAGATCTTTCTGGAAGGTAGAGATATTACAAATTTACGTTCTAACAAGAGAGTAGAGATGGGTATTACTCTAGTTCCTGAAGGTCGGGCTTTATTTCCAGAGATGACAGTGATTGAGAATTTGATGATGGGTGCTTATAGAAAAGAAGCGCGAGAGAATATGAAAGACTCGATCGAATTCGTCTTCAATCTATTCCCAATACTTAAGGAGCGCAGTAAGCAGATAGCCTCTACGTTGAGTGGTGGTGAGCAACAGATGTTGGCGATAGGTAGAGCGCTCATGAATAGACCCAAGATCCTACTTCTTGACGAGCCGAGCCAAGGTCTAGCACCGAAGATAGCTAGAGAAGTGATATCGACATTGAATAAGCTTAAGGATGAAGGGCTTTCGATACTCTTGGTCGAGCAGAATATTCATTTGGCCTTCGAATTTTCAGATTATTTGTACCTGCTCGAAATGGGTAAGATCGTTCAAGAAGGTAAAGGTAGAGAAGTCCTCTCGGACGGTATCATTAGAGCATATTTGGGCCTTTAGTTTATTTAGCAGATTAACATAAGTATTTAAAAAACGAGCCACCTTTTACTAATTAAATTGGCGATTAGGGATAAAATCATAAAGAGGATCGATGAGTATAAAGATAAGAGTATCGGTATTTTGCAACGATTGGTAAGGATTCCAAGTTTACAGGGTCAAGAGGGGGATGCTCAGGCCTTCGTTGCTGAAATGTTGAAGAGTATTGGGCTTTACGTCGATGTGTGGGAGCCTAACAGAATGGAGTTAGAGAAGCATCCTGCCTACATAGAGACACCATGGAGTTACAAAGGGAGGCCGAATGTAGTAGGGGTGTTAAAGGGTAGAGGGGGTGGTAAGAGTCTGATCCTTAATGGGCATATAGATGTAGTAAGCCCTGAGCCGCTTTCACTATGGAAGCACGATCCTTGGGGGGCGGAGATAGAGAATGGTATGCTATTCGGGAGAGGTAGCCTCGATATGAAGGGTGGCCTTGCGGCTATGATATCCGCTCTAAAATGTATCGTAGACCTTGAAATTAGATTGAAGGGTGACGTAATCATTGAAAGTGTTATAGAGGAGGAGTGTGGAGGTCCGGGCGGAACCTTATCATCGATCCTTCGAGGGTATAGGGCTGATGCAGCGATAATAACTGAGCCGACGGGGCTCGATTCGATATGGATCAATAGTGCGGGTGTACTTTGGTTCAGAGTAAGGGTAATAGGCAAGTCTGCACATGCGGGTTATGCACATTTGGGTGTAAATGCGATAGGGAAGGCTTTGAAGATTTACGAAGCTTTGATCGCCCTCGATGAATATCGTGCCAAAAAGATCCACAATCCTTTTGTCGAAAAGAGAAGTCCAGGCCGATCGGTCCATTTGAATGTCGGTACTATAAGAGGTGGAGATTGGCCATCTACGGTCGCCGGTTGGGCCGATCTAGAATGTAGAATTTCATTTCAATACCCAGAGAGAATCTCTGAGGTGAAACGCCAAGTGGAAGATCAGGTAAGAAGAGCTGCCGAATTGGATCCTTGGATGAGAGAGCATCCACCACTCGTCGAATGGTTCGGATATAGTGCTGAAGCAGCGACCACTTCTCCCGATGAACCGATATTTAAAACGGTGGCGAAGATCGCAAAGGAGATCGTTGGGAGAGAACCCGAAGCGGCCGGGACTACAGTCGCTAACGATCTGAGGCACTTTATACTTTATGGAAATATGCCCAATACCATTCTATATGGACCAGGTGGTTCAAGGCCACATGGAGTGGATGAATGTGTGTCGATAGATGACTATATACTTCTTACGAAAATCCTCGCATTAACCATTATAGAGTGGTGTGGCTACACAGAGAGTTGAGTGAAAGAGTGAAAGACGGTGTGTTTTGATCGGGCTGTTGCTGTAAATGTGATAAAAACAAATTCTGCTACTTTGCTACTTAAATGAGAACTTTTGGTCCTTTAAGAGCCTTTTGAAACGAGTCGCATCGTCCTTCGCATACAGATTGTTAAACATCACATAACATTCTAAACTCTCCATACTTTGAAGCACTTCTATTAAGCGTTCAAGATCATCATCGGTGTACCGGTAATCATAAAGCCTTTTACCTAAACCATGAAGTCGAAAGTATGCCACTTTACTCTCTAAGACCGATCTTCTTACCAATGGATCGACGATATGAATCCCATTTATCTCTTCTAACGCTCTCTTTAAAATGGAAGGCCTTTCGAACCAAGATTCCCCTCTCACCTCTATAGCCAAGACTTCGGGCTTTTCGACCGATTTAAAGAATCGAATCATGCGATTTACATTATCATCGGTGCATGTAAATGAAGAGGGAAGCTGGACTACACATACTCGAGACCTTAATACTTTACAGATTGCCATAGTCTCTTCCCAACAACGAAAGTTTTGAGGTGTAGGGTTTAAATGGCCGTATTTATCTACATCCTCGGTCGGTCTTTGGCTACCAGCCCTTCTCCATGTGGGGCTGGTTATAGGATGGGTTATACCTTGAAAAGCTTTGATAGAAAATTCGAAATCATCCCCAACCTCTTCTCTCCACCTTTGTGCAGTCTCGATTTGGGGTAGCTGATAAAAGGTTGATTGAAGTTCGATCACATTAAAATTTTGGGCATACTTCTTTAACGATAAGCCCGATAGACCACAACACCCTACAAGGACCTTCGTAACGGCCATTAGATGCATCACCATAAACCATAGAGTTTATTTTCTATTTTAAGTTAATATTAGATATGCCCAAGCATGAAAGAGGATTAAAGATAGCGCCACCTTACTTTATCGAGTTGGCAGGGTTGAAGGATTTGGGAAGGTTGGCGTGTGCCTTTGAGAAGGTCCCTCTACCGATCTTTTTTATGAATATAGAAGGTGAACAGATTTTAGCGACACAAGTAGATGTATTTATGAGTGCACCTATATTCTACTACACTCAAACGAATACTTTTAACCACTTCATCGGATATAAAAACTCGGAGGGCTTAGAAGAAGTGTTGCTTGTAGACTCTACAAACAATCCTACCTATATGTATGCGCCCATTATAATGGTAAAGGAAGTACCTTCGGTCTTTAAGGAGGGTTGGCGAAGAAAGAAGGGGAGGATCAGTAAATTCATCCCCATACAAGTCTCAGATCTCGTTAGCTTAGCAAAGGTATGTTCATACAAAGTGTTGTACGATGAACCACCCATACCTCTATTTCTATTTGGGAGTAAAAAGGGCTGGAACCTTGGTGCTTTCACACGTATAGATGAATACGATGAGTGTTCATTCTATTTTTATGTAAATCAAGAGAATAAGCCGATTGGTAACTTTCTTAAATATTCACCATTAAGGGCTTCAGATACCAGCTTTACCAACCACGTGGATGAGCATGGATATATCTATATTAAGATCATTCAACTCACAAATCCACATCCATTGGTGAAATTTAGATGAAGTATGAAGGTTTTCAAAGGAGGATCATCGATTCATCGAAGAAGCATTCGAGTAGATTGGTGATCGCTCTAGATATCGTATCTAACGATCGCTCGACGATCTTGAAAGGAGCATTGAACATATTGGATGAGGTCTCACCGTATATAGCAGCGATAAAATTGAATTATCACGTATTACTCCCATTAAGTCTATTTGAAGATGTGAAGATGATTGTGGATAGAGCACATAATGAAGGTCTTCAAGTGATCGCCGATCTCAAATTAAACGATATCGAATCTACAAACCTTGTCGCGACGAATTATCTATGGAGTGTAGGATTCGATGCAGCCATCGTAAACCCGTTTGTAGGTTATGAAGGGGGTTTGAAACAAGTCATCGATGAAGCGCATAGAAATGAACGTGGCATCATTCTCCTTGTATATATGAGCCATCCAGGTGCTCGAGAAGGTTATGGATTGACCGTGATAGACCCTATTCAATCTAAAAGATTGTACATCTATGAGTTATTCCTTGATCGGGCTTTAAATTGGGGTGTCGATGGTATTATCGTAGGTGCAACGGTCCCCAAATTGATAAATGAAGTAGCGATGAAGGTACAGAAGAAGCTCTTGATCTTCTGTCCGGGGGTTGGTGTACAAGGCGGGGATATTTATGAAACGGTAAAGGCGGGTGCAGATTTTATCATCGTAGGTAGATCGATTATAAATGCACCTAACCCTCGGAAGGTTGCTGAAGAAATGTGTCGAGCGACCTTTTCGCCCTGGAGTCTTTAAGAAATTCATCCGCTTCTTTCAATATTCTCTTCGTATTTTCAAATGTCGCCCTCTTTATCGCTTCATCATAACTGAGCCAAGAATAATCTAAATGTTCATGGGAGAGTTTCACATCTTTACGGTGGGCTTGAACGAGGTAAAATATGACGACTTTATGGACAAGTTTACCATCTCTTTTATAGTAATACTCGACCTTCCTCTTGAAGCCAGGGATAAATGATATATCATCTATTCCCGTCTCTTCATTGATCTCTCTTCTCACCGTCGATACATCACTTTCATCTTTTTCAATATTCCCTTTCGGAAAGTCCCAATGGCCGGCCGCATAATTTAATAAAAGGTATTCAAAACCTTTTTCACCATCGTAAAATACTACTGCACCCGCAGATCTTTCCTCAATCATGACATCACCTCGATCTATTCAATTAAATACTCCTTTGATATAAAATTCTTATCTGGAACCCAACATAATATTAAGAGATTGTCTCTAAAATCAATCAGCACCCCATAAAGTTTTAAGGATAGCGTTACCTAAAGCTTCATTACAAGCGGCTACATAAGAAATCCTTTCTTCACTCAACAAATCGATGGGCTCCGTCGATAGAAATTTGATAAAACCTCCCGCTCTCTTTACCAAAAAGAGCGAAGGGATACAATCGAAGGATCTTAAGGTGGGTTGAGGTTCTATAAATGCATCTACTCTACCCGTCGCTACATGGGCAGTTTCTAATGCGGCCGTTCCAAAGGCCCTCACATGCTTAACGTAATGGAAGAGCCTCTCAAAGTCACATCTATGGTATTTTATCCTTTCTCTAATCTTTAAATCCATAGATATGTACGCCTGTGCCAGATCGGTTACAGTCGAAGGTTGAACAGCCTTACCATTTAGTAAGACTGGCCCATCCCTGGTTCCAGTAATGATATCTCCATGATATAAGTCTATGACACCTGCAACGATTATATCATCGAACATTCTTCCTTCAGCAATCGCCAAAGCCGTGCTAGAAAATTGTACTCCACGTAGGGCATTGGTACTCCCATCCACAGGGTCTAATAGTATTATAGGCCGTCCATCTCCCTTTCCAATGATACCAGATTCTTCACTGATGATCAACGCATTCGGATACCTTTTCCTGAGGGTCTTTAAGATGGCTTCTTCTGTTGTAGAATCGATTTTGTAAGTTACATCACCGTAAGCACCTATACCCTTCTTCAAGACCCTATCTTCCCTATCCTTTATTGATTGAAAGGTCCTCTTCGCTACCTCTAGAGCTTCCACCAGTATAGCGAAATGGTCGTTCAATTTTACTCTTTATTCTTAACAATGATTCTTTAAATTTTTATATGAAAAAGTAAATATAAAGAGCAAAACTTTTTCGTAATTCAAGTGGTGTACTTTGGCAAAGGTAAGAGTCGCAATCGCAGGTGTTGGGAATTGTGCATCGGCCCTTTTACAAGGCGTTTATCTCTATAAAGATCGAAAGGTCGATGAAGTCAACGAAGTGATAGGTCTAACTCAATACAGTTTGGGTGGAATAAGTCCCGATGATATAGAGTTCGTTGCGGCATTTGATATTGATGAGAGAAAGGTGGGGAAGGATCTGTCACAGGCGATATTTGAAGAGCCCAACAATACTATAAAGGTTTGTGATGTACCGAATCTGGGCGTGAAGGTGATGAAGGGGCCTGTAATGGATGGTTTGGGCAAGTATCTAAAAGGTGTAATAAAGGTTTCTCCGAATGAGCCTGTAGATGTGGTTAAAGAGATTAAGGATTCTGGTGCAGAGGTCTTAATCAATTACCTTCCTGTAGGTAGCACAAGAGCTACGAATTTTTATGCGGAAGCATCTCTAAAGGCAGGTGCAGCGTTCATCAATGCAATACCGGTATTCATCGCTTCGAATAAAGATTGGCAGGCCAGATTTACGGAAGCAGGCCTACCCGTGGCCGGTGATGATGTAATGAGCCAACTCGGTGCTACAGTCCTTCACAAGACCTTGATAAAACTTTGTGTAGATAGAGGGGTGAAGGTAGATGAAACTTATCAATTGAACATCGGTGGTGATACCGATTTCTTGAATATGCTCGAAGAAGCACGTCTGATGGATAAAAGGGAGAGTAAGACTAGCGCAGTCCGTGCCATGTCACCCTACCCGATTCCAACACGTATAGGTCCGAGCGATTATGTGGAATTCCTAAATAATGAGAAGGTATGTTATATATGGATAAAGGGCAGGTATTTTGGAGGTGCGCCTCTCACAATAGAAGTGAAGTTGCACGTCATCGATGCATACAATAGTGCTGGAATCGTCATCGATGCTATAAGAGGGGTGAAGATAGCTTTAATGAGGGGTGTAGCAGGACCTCTGATCAGCGTTTCTGCCTACTGCTTTAAGCATCCGCCGATCCAGATGCCTTATGAGGAGGCGAAGAGAGCCTTTTTAGAATTTGTGGAAGGGAAAAGAGAAAGGTAGATCGATCGAAAAGTATCAGCGATAGCGATTAAGACGTCTATCGATGATATCTAAAACATCAGGCCCAGTCCCTATCAAACTCACTCTTACACCACATTCAGCCTCTATACTCTCTATGAAATTCTTCGCTTCTACAGACAATTTATCGTAATCCCTAATACCCCTACATTCAGGGTAGACTGCATCGATCTTCGTCAATGCGATCTGTGTCGCACTGTTAAGCATGATAGCCCTCTTTGCCAACTCCATGTTAAAGGGAGCAGCCCTTCTCACCCTGCCTGTAACTGTGCCCACTTCCTTCCAACCTCTCCGTTCGATCTCTTCCATACTAAGTTCATTATCTAGAGGGCCAGCTCCAACCCTCGTCACATAAGATTTGAAGACCACGATCACCTCATCTACCCTCTTAGGCCCCAGACCCACATCCGAGCATATGCCAGATGCACAGACATCCTTTGATGTAACGTATGGATAAGTTCCATGGATGAGTGAGAGAAATGTTCCTTGAGTCCCTTCAACGATCACCAATCCACCTTTATCCAAGATTCTATTGAGTTCGAGGGCGACATCGCCCAAGTATGGTTGTAAAATCTCAATATCTTTTGCCAACTTACCTATACGCATCACACGATCTGCATTCGCAGGTCCTGTACCTGTACCAGTCGTCGATATCTTCTCCTTTAAATGGCCCCCCTTATCACGCATTATATGCTCAGGTTCTATAATTCCACACTGCCTATCCACGACCAATCGAGAGCCTGCACGAAAAGTTTCGATTTCATTCATCAAGACCGATGGGTCGATGAAGACCCCTGGACCGATCATCAACTTTACCTTTTCATTCACGACCGCGCTGGGAAGTAATCGGAGCCTATAGGTTGAGCCTTGGTAGACCACGGTATGTCCAGCGTTGGGCCCTACGCCACCCCTTACCGCAGCTTCGGGATTATCCTTCAAAGCCAAGTATGATACGATCTTTCCTTTACCCTCGTCGCCAAACATCCCTCCTACAATGACTATCGATGGCATACTACCACAACCTTTACAAAATCATTTAACTTTATTAAGGTTTATTTGCCGAACCTCCTTACCCTCTTTTGGTAGGTCCTTATCGCCCTCATCAGATCGATCTTACGGAAGTCCGGCCAGTACACATCGAGGAAGACGAGCTCACTATAGGCACTCTGCCATAGTAAAAAGCCACTCAACCGTTCTTCACCAGACGTTCTTATAACAAGATCCGGTTCAGGATTTGGTAGATGGGCTGTATAGAGATTTTCCTCAATGATCTTTTGGGTGATCTGGCTAGGTTCTATCTCACCTTTCTTCACTTTCTCTGCAATCTTCCTTACAACTTCAAGGATTTCGAGCCTTCCACCGTAAGCTATAGCGATATTGAGGAAATAATCTGAATAGTTCTCCGTATCCTTTTCAACCTTATCTAAGATCCTTCTGATCCTCTCGGGTAAAAGCTCCTTCTTGCCCAAGGTCTTTACCCTTATCTTATACTTATGGATTCGTTCGTCATTCATCAACTTCTGTAACTTTTCCTCGATGATTTTATACAACTCGTTGAGCTCCTCCTTATCTCTCTCTAAATTTTCCGTCGATAAAACGTAAAGTGTGAGTGTTTTGATCTTAAGATCACGGCACCACTCTAACAATTTTTCAGCGACTTCAGCACCAACTCTATGGCCGATATGCTTCGGATAGGAATGGTTCTCTGCCCAACGTCTATTACCATTTAAGATGAGGCCCACGTGCTTTGGAGTTTCTCCATTCTCGATTTGAGTTTGAAGGTACTTTTCATATATTTTGTACATACCAATATAGCGCAGAATTTTATTTAACAAGGTTAAGATGATCCCTCCGAAAGCTTTCGACTCCGAATATATTCGTAGATTACAATCACTATAAAGAATGTGCCAGCCAATCCAAGCAGTAAAAAGGTTACTAATGTGACGGGTGTCGTTTGGCCGATGAGGATTAAAGAAAATTGATAGATGGGGAAGTAGAGTAAGCTTAAGATCACCAGAGTAAGGATATCTCTAAATACCTTAATACTTTTTATTAGAGCATGTGAGAGGAGCATACCGCTGAAGAAGATCCCCAAAGCTATCCACAGGTAGAAGAGAGATTCTTGAATGAAGAATCCTATGAGGGCTGGACCGTACTTGAGTATAAGATGGGGCTCTGCCAGTATCATCGAATATTCGGGGATTTGGCCGATCTTCGCAAAACCTTGCTGAAAGGCGGCCCCTCCTACTAAAAGGCTCGCCAACGTTGAGAATAATTTAATATACCCCGATGGCTTGAGCTTCGTTAAATGAGAAAGGGCCCTATCTATGCTAAACCCCCTCGCAATCAGTGCTGCACCTATAATACTTAGCATCACGGTCATCGCTTCTTCGATCAGGCCAAGGTACGTCATCAGGCCAGTAATTAAAAGGAGCAGACCGGGTACACCGAGAAAGTACTTCGAATACCTCGGATCGAATACCGCCATACGCAGATAACGCCCTAATACCATGTAAGATTCTTCAATACCTCTACTGTGCTTGACCGCTACCCTTTTTACTGAGACGATAGGAAGAATCCCCTGTAGAATGGGCACTACTGCTTCATCTTCGAACCCATCAGAAACCAGAGCGATGCCATCTGCAGGAAAGGTCTTCACCACCTTTCGAGTTTCGCGACCGATCTTTTCATCAGCCTCGACACCCCTTTCGAATTTGCCAGATACGATCGCCACTTCAGCTTTATACTCCTTCTTGATAAGTTCATCGTAGAGTTTGATCGCCGCGAAGATCGTATTGGCATCGGCCTCTTCAGGGTCGGCGATAGCTAACTTTACTGCAGCATCAAGACAGTTCTTTCTTCCAATTACAGGGGTCTTCACACCCGCTTTATGCTCCAAATCGTTATCTCGATCTACACATAATACAATGATACTCTTTGTGAGAGCTGTATCACTAGTATCAGATACCATGCAACTCCCCCTTCAAACACACCTCAGTATCTTAGTGATAAATAGCGATTACTCGACACTTACATAGTTCGGTGAAGTTTTAGATAAATTTGTCGTATAGATCAAGATATAGAGTTACCATAGCTAACAGAGTTACCAGAGTTACCATTACCCTTAAAATCTTCATCCAGAATCAATTTCAATTCATGAAATGTTAATTTCTTTCCTTGAAGAAGCCTCTCTTTCGCGATACTTTGAGCCTTTTCTAATAATTGTCGCTCCTTCGCCTTGACCATTTTGATCTGCCCATCCTTCATCCCTTTGATCAAATCCCTTCTCTTCTGTAGAAGCTCTTTTAAACTCTTATCGATATTGCTTATAGTAACACTTAATTCGACGATCTTCTCATCGACCGATTTCACTTCATTTAAAAACCTCTCTTTGGTCTTGTACGCTTCTCTCAACCTTTCTTTCACACTGAGAATCACCTCATGTATACTCGATCTTTTATCGTCGATCTCTTTTACCTGATTCGAAAGTGTCTTCACATCACCGATCAGCTCGACGATCTCTCGCTTCGCTCTATCCAACCTCTTCCATGCTTGTAATTTTAATTCCAATTCCCTGATCTGTTCGATTACCTTCTTTTCTTCGTCTCTTGAGAGACTCTGTGTTTGAATCTTCCACTCCAACTCATTTAATCTACTATTCAAAGCTTTACCTTGCTCGATGATGTGTGATGAATCTTTGGGTAAGGTCTGTTTGATGATTTTGATCCTCTGCCTCATCTCCTTTATCCTCTCGATCAACTCCTTACGCGGTGATGAGATCGTGGAAAGTTGATCTTGGTAGAGCCTAAGCTCTTCCTTTATCTTCTTAATCTTCTCTGAAGTTTCCTTTACATTCGCTAAAAGTTCACGCCGCTTCGCCTTTAACTGCTTGAGTTTGTTGATGAGTTCTGTTCGATATGCAAATTTAGACGCACATTCTTGCTCGATAGATTCGATATCCACATTCAAGGACTTCAATTGGTATCGATCGAATCGGGACAGAAAAGTCTTTCGTTTTACGATGATAAAGCGCGCTTTATCCTATATTCAAATTTAAACTACACATTTATAGATATGTTATCAAATTCTGTAATTAGGTGTAACTTCTGAATAATTCGATAAGGGTCTGGTTAATCACTGGTGAGCCGGGAGTAGGTAAGACTACAACCTTACTGAAGGTAGTGAATATGATCAAATCTCAAGGCTTTATAGTGGGTGGTGTTGTATCCAGGGAGTTAAGGAGTGGTGGGGCAAGGGTTGGATTCGAATTGATAGATATAAATTCGGGTCAGAGAGGGGTTTTAGCATCTATCTCACAAGATGTAGGTCCTCGCTTTGGACGTTATCGCATAAACTTAAAAGATCTGGCCGAAGTAGGTGCTAACGCTCTTAAATGGGCTATCGAAAATTCCGATATAATCGTGTGTGATGAAATCGGTCCTATGGAGCTATTTAGCCCCGAATTTAGAAGGGCGGTAATTGAGGTATTGAAATGTGGCAAACCTGTGATCGGCATCATACACAAACGAATGAGAGATCCATTACTCAATGAATTAAGGTCTGCACCCTACTGTGAGTTGATCGAAGTCACGTATGAAAATAGAGATAAATTACCGGATATAATTGCAGATAAAGTCCTCGCTCGATTAAAGAGTGAGGTTAAATGATCGTAGCAGGAGTGGATGATGCGGGTAGAGGTTCGGTGATGGGGCCATTGGTCATAGCTGGTGTAAGTATCGAAGAGAGCCGATTGAATGGACTTATCGATCTGGGTGTTAAGGATTCAAAACTCCTATCTCCGAGTAAAAGAATGAAATTATATCAACTTATTCGTAACATAGCCCATAAAATCTCTTATTTAAAGATCCCACCGAATGAAATAGATAGATACGTCATTTTAGGAAGGAAGTTTAAAAAACTCAATTATTTGGAAGCTATTTCTATGGCAAAGGTTATCGATGAGTTAGGTTGTGATGTAGTCTACGTTGATGCTTCAGATGTCGATGTGAATCGATTTAAAGAGCAGATATCATCGATGCTGAAGAAGGATTTGAAGATCTTTTCATTACACCATGCAGATAGAATCTATCCGATCGTATCGGCTGCATCCATCATCGCCAAGGTAGAGAGAGATCTAGAGATTGAGAAGTTAAAATTGAAGTATGGAGATTTTGGTAGTGGTTATCCTTCTGATCCACGCACACGAGAATTCCTTATAAAATGGGTGGAAAAGTATAATGCATTCCCAGACGATAGTCGAAAGTCTTGGAAGGTATGGAAGAAGCTTACAAATAAGACGCTCGACCTATATACAGATTTTAAAAAGAACTTCATTCAATACTCATCAAAGGATACCTCTTAAATTCGCAACATAACTTTCTGGAATGAAGTATGATGGAGCTCCATGAATAGGAAGGTTGAGAGCGAGGTTGAGAGCACACCACCTTTCGATATGCCTTCTTAAGAATGATTAATAATGAAGAATTTAAGAATAAAAAATAAAATGTCGATCTCTATTCTCTGAATTCTCTGATTATATCCATCCACGGGCGATCATCGTATCAGCGATTCTCCTCGCAGCCAAAGCGTAAGCGGCATTCCTGAGAGAGGTTTTATGAGTATCTGCGAATGATAAAACATCCTCAAAGGCTTTTATCAATGTCCTTTCGACATCATCGAGCGTTTCCTTCTCCGAGATCAATAGACCGGCTTTGCTCGTCCTCCATTCCTCATAACTCGCAACGACACCGCCCGCGTTCGCAAGTATATCTGGAATAACGGGTACTTTCCTATTGTAAAGGATGTTATGGGCCTCCTTGGAGAGTGGAGCGTTGGCACCTTCGATGATCAACCTGGCCCTTACCGAAGATACGTTACGCTCCGTTATAACATTCTCAACTGCGGCGGGGATTAGAATATCTACATCTAGAGAGAGGAGCTCCTCATTACTTATCGATGAACCATTGAACCCTCGAACCGTCTTTTTCTGGGAATTGTACTCTACGAGTGGGTCTAAATTCAACCCATTAGGATCGTATGTACCGCCTTGAACATCTGAAACGGCTACGATCTTTGCACCCATTTCGTAAAGGTTCTTAAAGGTCCAAAAGCCGACGTTACCAAAGCCTTGTATCGCAACAGTCACATCATTTATATCTTTATTCAAAATCTCCTCTGCCGCCCTTCCAGCGATCTTCGCCACACCATAACCAGTCGCCTGTAAACGGCCCGGTATCCCACCTATACCGATCGGCTTACCGGTCACAGACTCCCTAATATGAGTTTCGCCAAATATCGTCGCCATTTCTTTAGGGGATGTACCCAGATCTGGGCCTGCAACGTAGGCACCAGAAATAAATTCATTTCTAACTTTATGGACAAATTCACGCACGATCATATTCTTCTCCAGTTGAGGGAGATTGTA
Source organism: Nitrososphaerales archaeon (assembly GCA_025058425.1). NCBI lineage: Archaea > Thermoproteati > Nitrososphaerota > Nitrososphaeria > Nitrososphaerales > Nitrososphaerales archaeon. The sequence continues at coordinate 7,203 of JANXEG010000004.1, read as the reverse complement.
ATCCGCCCTGATCCCCGCTTTAGCACCACCAAAGGGTAATTCCATGAGGGCACATTTGTAACTCATGATCTCTGCGAGTTGAATTACATCTTCAAGGTCGACGTTGGCACTGAACCTTAACCCACCCTTCGATGGCGGCCCTCTTACAGTACAATGGTAGACGAGGTAGGCATCGATACCCATCGGACCTTTACTCGGTAGGTTTACATGGAACTTGACCTTGATCACAACCTCAGGTTCCTTTAAAAGCTCAAGGGCTGTAGGTTCCAAGGATGCGAGAGTCGCGATATTCGAATCGATTATCAATTTTTACCACCAAAATTATGGATTTTCATTTATATATATTTTGATTAAATTCTTCAATTCTAATAGGTTAGATTATGGAATTTATTTACAACACATATCATTTGATCACTCCATGATCGCATCTATTAAGGCATGATCTTTATCGAAGGGATCAAGATTGATTATCTGGTTCACTCTGAAACCTTCATTCTCAAGCTTCTCAGCCTCACCCTTGAAGATTTCCTTTGGTTGCTTTGTTACATCGATACTCCTCGACTTTACAACCAATAACAGATGGCCACCATTCTTCAAATACCTTTTACAGTTTAAAATCGCTATATCGGTCTGATCTGGTTGTGCAAGGTCACAGTAGACCACATCGACCTTCCCGAATATCGAGAAGTATCTATCTGGCCTCCTTGCATCCTCGATGATCGGGATAACATTCCTTCTATACTTTACAACTCTATCGATGAACTCTCTAGCTACTCTTGGAGCGAATTCTACACCGAATAAAATCCCTTTCTCCCCTATGATATCCGAAATGTGGCTCGCCGTAGTCCCCGTAGATACTCCTAAATATAAGAGCTTGATACCTTCATCGATCGGGTTTTCTTTCAAACCTTTCAACAGTGCTGCAGCCAATTTGCTTCGAAATGGATCCCAAACTCTATACTCTAGACCATTCAATTTTATCAATCGCTCATTGTACACTTGAATACCTTCAGCCAGGTTTAAAGTTGCCAAACGTTCTTCTCCATCGACCTTCACTTTTCTTAATCTATTAACTTCCTTTACCACGCTTCTTCACCTCTTTTAGCTTCTTCCTATCGATGGTCGGAGGTTCACTATATTTTACTTTAATCTCTTCCAACCTCTTCTTTAGATCATCCTCCAACCACTTCTCCTTCCCTCCTCTATACAGATCGATCCTTGCCGCTATCGCGATTTTATTCGCAATAGAACGCGCAATCTTACCCCTCTGCCATTTCGGTGCTGAATGGACTGCTGGATGTTGAAAGATTATACCATGCTTTGGAGGTTTCGATTTTGTCCTTAAAGCCCTGAATAGGGCCTTCTCTGCGCCTAAGATCTGTATAGTGCTCGACGGTAGCTGTGCCAACTTTTCCAAACTGCCCGCTTTAGCGATCAACCTTGCACCGACCGTTGGTCCAGCGACCATCGCAACATTCGGTGCCACCTGCTCGATCGTTTCGATTACATGCTTCATCAAATACTCTTTAAGGTCGAAGAGATGAAGTATCTCCTCGCTCAACTTCATCAACCCTTTTAAATCCTCATCACGCAATTCTCCACCTTTCGAACGTAGGGCTGCATTCAATATGGCATTTACCTTCTTCTCCGGAAGATCGTCTTCGATCAATCCCTCTCTATTCAATCGATCCCTCCTTCCATACTTAACTACAAATCTGCAGTAGGTTTTAAGATCGCTAATAATAGAAGCCAACTCTGGAAAGTGAAGTCCGTACCATTCCTTCACCCTTGTAGCTAAAAGATTGATCGATTTATCTACTTCATCAAGGGCCTGAATAGACTCGACGAGTTGAAGATCGAGCTTCGATGATAACTCTCTTAACTTTGCCTCAGAACGCTCTATCGCAAAATCTCTAATTATACTTAGAGATTCCTCTTGTGAGGCTAGACCAGACCGGACCATAAGTTCAACCCTATTTAACCATATTCGGCCCAATTCATTTGCGGTAAATGTTTCTGCTTTAAAGCCCTTCTCAACCAAACTATCTCTTAATCGCTCTCCCATCACAACGAACTCATCGAACCCTTTCTCTACCGCCTTCGATAATACCTCATCGATCTCTGGTGTAAATTCTCCATTCTGAATCCGATTAAAGGTTTTGAATGGTTCATCTGCATACCTTTTTGCAAACACGATATTAAGATCATCATCCGTTACGATGATCCCTCCTTCACATAAAATTAAAAAGGCTTTCAAATCACTATACCCAAAAATTTTAAACGGTTCGTATTAAAATGTCTATTGATCATGTCGAGCATACCCGATCTATCTGTAGAGATCTCTGGATTTAAGATGAAGAACCCCACGATGTTGGCAGCAGGGATCTTGGGGGTTAGTATACCTCTATTGAGAAGGGTCTTGGAAGCGGGTGCGGGAGGTGTTGTAACAAAATCGATCGGTGTCGGGCAGAGGAAAGGTTATGAGACTCCAAATATCGTAGAGGTTTCATGTGGCTATGTGAATGCGGTCGGATTATCAAACCCCGGTATCGATGAGTTTTTGGAGGAGCTTCAAAAGTCCGATATAAGTGATATGCCGATCATCGTAAGCATATTCGGTAAATCTGAGATGGAGTTCTTCGAGCTCGTATCAAAATTGGATAAGACCGATGTAAAGGGCTTCGAACTCAACTTATCGTGCCCTCATGTTAGTGGTGTAGGTGCAGAGATTGGATCGGATCCCAATATGGTATATAAGATTACGAAAGAAGTAAAGAGGTGCAGTAAAAAACCCATATTCGTGAAGATTTCACCGAATGTTACCGATCATATAGAGATCGCCCGTGCTGCTGAAGATGGTGGTGCAGATGGTATCGTAGCGATCAATACGTTAAGGGCCATGGTGATCGATATAGAGACAGGTAGGCCGATACTATCGAATAGAGTGGGCGGCCTATCTGGCCCCGCGATAAAACCTGTAGCAGTACGGTATGTATATGATATCTCACGTAATGTAAAGATCCCTGTGATCGGTTGTGGTGGAATCAACCATTGGGAAGATGCTATAGAATTTATGTTGGCGGGTGCTTCCGCCGTACAGATCGGTACCGCTATAGCGTATAAAGGGTTGAATGTGTTCAATGAGATTTTGTATGGGATCTCTGAGTATTTGAAAAGGAAAGGCCATCACAGTGTAAAAGAAATCGTAGGTTTATCTCACAAATTTTAGATTCTTAGCTAATTATACCAGCTTTTTCATAATTTAAAATTCAATTTTTAATAGTGTTATGGAGTAAAGAAAAAATTAGAGGTCTGTGATAAGGAGAGAATTTTAGAAAGCGTAGATAATACTTTTGGTAAAAACTTTTAAGAGGTTTGTAACTTAACGCATTAGATATAGATGTTCAGATACCAGGCTGATAAACCTATCGATAGACCTAGAATCGTCTCGGTAAAGGCTGTAGAGGATGAATCACCAATAGTTAGGACTATCTACTTCGATGATGAGAAATGTAGTGAAGCGTTACCAGGTCAATTCATCATGGTCTGGATCCCGGGTGTAAAAGAGCTCCCAATAAGTCTATCTTTACCAAGTAAAAAGGGGAATTCAGCCATAACTGTAAAGCCCATAGGCCCCGGCACAAATGCGCTCTACAACGTTAAGCCTGGAGATAAGATAGGCGTAAGGGGGCCCTATGGTACACCCTTTCAACCTACAAATGGTAAAGTATTGATCGTCGGTGGAGGCACAGGCCTTGCGCCCCTCTCACTACTCTGTTATAAATACATAAGTTACTATACACATATCACAGTTATCGTAGGGGCAAGGACCTCCAATCAACTTCTCTTCATCGATAAATTTCAAGATATTTTGAAGGGTAAAGGAAGGATCATAGTTACGACCGATGATGGTAGTAAAGGGTATAGAGGGTTTGCATCGGAGGTTGCAGAAAAGCTCATCAAAACGGAGGATTTCGATATGGTGTACACATGTGGGCCCGAATTGATGATGAAAGCAATATTTAAAGCATCAGAAGAGCGTGGAGTAGCTATACAAGCGAGCCTCGAAAGGGTCATGAGGTGTGGTTTCGGGATATGTGGTAGCTGTTGTATAGATAGATACTTGGTCTGTAAAGATGGGCCAGTATTTAACACACACCAATTGAGAATTATGCAGGATGAATTGGGTGTGTATTCGAGAGATTATTCGGGTAGAAGGGTTAATATTCATTAACCTTTGAAGTTTCTAACATTATACATCCTTGAACACTCTCCATAAGGTTTGGATTACCGTTATATACACCCTATAGATATACTCAGATTGAAGGATGTCTTCTCTAGATAGAATCAGTAGGAGGATGGAGGATTATCTGAAGGCTATCTACGATGTTGTAGAGGAGAAGGGTTATGCAAGGATTAAAGACCTATCCAACCGGCTCAACGTCAAGCCATCCTCTGCAACAGAAATGGTCAATAGATTGAATAGAATGGGGCTCGTCAATTATGAAAGGTATGGTGCACTAACCTTGACCGACGAGGGTAAAAGAATTGCAAAATCTGTTAAAACGAGGCACGATACATTCATCAAACTCTTAGAAATGTTATTCATTCCAAAGGGAATTGCCGAGAAGGATGCACATGAATTAGAGCATAGATTACATCCAAAGACCATCGAACAATTTACCAAATTTGTGGAATTTTTATCGGAGCAGAGCGGTTTAGAGATTATGGAGAAGTGGACGATTTATTCAAAGAGCGCGATGAAGTAATCGATGAATAAATTAGGATTTTAAAAAATTCCTAATTTATTTAGGATAACCTATAAATGTATCGAATACCTAAAATTGCATTAGAGGATACTTCTAGCGATATTATGATCGAATAAGATGGATATAGGTGAAGATCAAGATTGTATAACCTTCGATGTGAATGTGAGGGGTTTGTACCGATCGATCTTAAAAGACCCTCTCAATATTCGTTACCTGTAAATTCATCCTTGCCGATCATATCGAAATTTGTACTAAAATCAGAGTTTGCCAGATAGATCGGTGATTCACATGGAAGGGAGTGCTGCGAAGAAGAATGAAGTACCTTTGACTGCGTTGAAGGATGGTCAAGTCGGGATCGTAACTTCTATAAAGGTAGGGTATGGTAGGGCGAAGGGTCAAGGGTATAGAAAGAGGCTCATGGATATGGGCTTCATCCCTGGTACAAAAGTAACCGTTGTAAAGTCGGCACCTTTCCATGGCCCTTTAGAGGTTCTTGTAAGAAGTTCTCGAATCATCCTTGGTAGAGATGTTGCAGAGAGAGTCTTTGTAGAAGTGGTAGAAAATGGGTAAAAAGAGGTTGCTGATAGCCCTAGCCGGGAATGCGAATGTTGGAAAATCCGTCATCTTCAACTATATGACTGGGTTGCATCAGCATATAGGCAATTGGCCCGGGAAGACCGTCGAAAAGGCTGAAGGGACGCTACACTTTAAAGGCTACACGATAGATATAATCGATCTACCGGGGATATATTCACTCTCCACATACTCTATAGAAGAATCGATCTCTCGAAGGTACATAGCTCTTGAAAGGCCAGATCTGGTGATAAATGTTGTAGATGCATCCATCTTGGAGAGAAACCTATTCTTCACTCTGCAACTGATGGAGCTCGAAACTCCGATGATCATCGCATTGAACCAGATGGACGTAGCTAAAAAGAAGGGTATTGAGATCGATGTAAGGAAGTTGGAGAAGATTTTGGGGGTTCCAGTCGTACCGACCGTAGCGATAAAAGGTATCGGTATCTTTCAACTCTTGGAAAGAGCGATCGAAGTAATCGAGAAAGGATCTATTGAGAAGCGCGAAATAAGGTATGGGGATGAGGTTGAGGAGAGAATCAACAAGCTCGTGAAGATGATTAAAGATATCAAATTTCATTACCCACCAAGGTATACAGCGATCAAGTTGTTAGAAGGTGATGAAGAGATCGAAAGAGAGATCAATGAAATAAATCCCGATATACTTTCTCTTGCGAAGATACTTAGGAAAGAGATTGAAGATCTCCATGGCCATCCTTGCTCAACTGTAATCACTTCTGAGCGGTATGAAGTCGCTGGTCGTATAGTAAGGGAAGTTCAGAGGTTAATACCTCCAATAAAGTCCACGCTGGAAGAGAAGATCCATGCATTAACGACTCATAAAATTATGGGATACGCAATTATGGCGATCTCCTTACTATCGATCTTTTATACGATCTTTACTTTTGGGAATTACACTTCATCGATCTTGACCGACTTTTTCTATGTATGGGAGCCTATCTTCAGAGGTTTATTCGGAGCAGGAGTTTTAGGAGATTTGATTTGGGGAGGGGCCATCGAAGGGATTATTGCTGGTGTAACGATCGCTTTACCCTACATTCTACCTTTCTACATAATGTTATACCTCCTAGAGGACTCTGGTTACCTAAGTCGCATCTCATTCTTAATGGATAACATCATGCATAAGATGGGGCTGCATGGAAAAGCGATAATCCCAATGATACTCAGTTACGGTTGTAACGTTCCCGCCTGCTTAGCATGTAGAATTATGGAGACACATAGGGAGAGGTTTCTTGCAGCCTTCGTATCTACTCTGATACCCTGTGCTGCAAGGAGTGTCATTATACTTGGGTTGGTCGGTCAATACCTGGGCATTCGATGGGCTTTGGCGATCTATCTATTTAATCTATCGATCGTCTTCGCCATAGGAAGGTTTGCATTCAAAACCTTACCCGGAGAGCCGACCGCTCTGATCATGGAGATGCATGATTACAAATTGCCCCATTTGGGGACTGTTTTGAAGCAGACGTGGTTCAGATTGTTCGAGTTTATAAAGATAGCCTTTCCTCTAATAATCGTAGGAAGCTTTGTAATAAAGCTTATAGAAGTTCTAGGTTTATTGGAACCGATCAATAATACGCTTGCTCCAATAACCGTTACATGGTTAGGATTACCGTACGTTACAGGCGTACTGCTCATATTCGGTGTGTTGAGAAAGGAGTTGATGATTATAATGCTTGCAACACTCTTAGAAACTACAGATTTTGCACAGATACTGAACCCCATTCAGATGATCGTATTTACTCTGGTAGCGATGTTTTACATACCATGTATATCGACGATCGCTGTTTTGGTTAAAGAATTCGGTTGGAAGGGCGCGCTCTTTATAACGATCCTC